>NZ_JARVRU010000029.1:0-65372 GCF_030209535.1 Lysinibacillus sp. fls2-241-R2A-57 | reverse complement strand
TAATACATGGCATATGTTTTAACAAATGTCATCCACAACTTTTGGTGATGAGCCATTTGTTTATGCTTAAAAATTGAGAAGTTATAAAGGTTATAATAGTATTTCACAGGTACAGATTAAGTTATTTTAGAAGTTAGGAGCGGGCAAAATGGATTCCTATGAAGTATCGACATTAAAAAAAGGCATTTTAATTTTGGATGTATTACGTCAAAAACATTCTCTTACATTAACTGAAATTATGGAAGAATTATCAATGAACAAGACATCCGTTTTTCGCATGCTTTATACACTAGAAAGAATGAACTATGTGATTAAATATAATAAGTATTATCAATTAAATCCGCATATTTTTAGGGATGAACATTTATTTTGGCATAAAGATATCCAATGGGCGTCTTTCGTAGCGCCCTATCAATTAGCTCGGCAAGAAGAAATAACTACTTATATTGGTATTTTGGAAGATTGTGAGATCGTGATAAAAAATGTGATTAGGGAGCCTTTTGAACAGCCTGCTTTTGGCGCAATCGATACGCGAACACCCATGCATTCAAGCGCACTTGGAAAAGTAGTATTAGCTCATCTATCACCTAAAAAACAACGTGAAATATTAAATAGTATTGAACTGAATACATTTACAGCAAAAACCTTCTATGATTATGGTCTTTTGATTCCTCACTTACAGGTCATAAAAGCACAAGGATATGCTGTTGATAATGAAGAAACGAATCTAGGTAAATGTTGTATTGCCGTCCCGATTTATGTGAATGAAGAAGTCATCGGTGCGATTGCTTTGCATGGTTCAACGGAACAAATTAAGAAAACTGCCATTCGTTCGTTCGTAAAAAAATTAGTGGAGGCAAGTCAGCAGTTGACAGAAGAAATCCATTATCTTTTAGCATCATGTTAATTTCTTTAGTAAGTTCTAATTCGTTCTCTATTTGCAATTAAAACGCTTTTGTTTCTATATATGAAACTACAACTATGTATGTTGGTAAAATAATTTTTTTACTCTATTCTGATTACAGAAAATCGAGGAGGTAGGAATATGAAATTTCATACTTTAAAAAAATCTACTATCAACATTTCAGAAATTGGTCTTGGGACGAATGCTGTAGGTGGACATAACTTATATGAAAACTTAAATGAACAAAATGGGAAGGAACTGGTCTCAGCTGCACTTGACCTAGGGATAACTTTTTTTGATACAGCAGACATATATGGAACAGGGCGTTCAGAAGAGCTCGTTGGCGAAGTATTAAAGAAATATCCAAGGGAAGATTTCGTTTTAGCGACAAAGGGAGGTAGACATTGGTTTGAGGATGGTTCAGTAAAAACAAATAATGATCCACAATATTTACGAAGTGCACTCGAAAATAGCTTGAACCGACTACAGATGGATTATGTAGACCTTTACTATTTACACTTCCCAGATAACGAAACTCCTCTTGCTGAGGCGATTGGTGAATTATCACGCTTGAAAGAAGAAGGAAAAATCCGAGCAATAGGCATTTCAAACGTAACATTAGAACAACTAAAAGAAGCTAATGCGCATAATGATATTGCTGTCTTACTATCCCCATACAATATGTTGAATCGTTCAGCAGAACAAGATTTATTGCCATACTGTATAAAAAATGATATTTCATTTATTCCTTATGGCCCACTTGCATATGGCTTACTTGGTGGTAAATATACAAAAGACTTTAAATTAGGTTCAGGAGACTGGCGAATTTCGGATCCTTTATTCCAAGGTGAATTATTTGAGCGAACGTTAGTAAAAATAGATGCATTAAAGAATATTGCAGAGGAAAAGCAAACAACATTACCAAATCTAGCACTTGCTTGGTTATTAGCACAAGAGGGCATTGATGCAGTTATTCCAGGAGGAAAACATAAAAAACAAGTTGCTACCAATGTGAAAGCAAACGATGTCCTTTTAACAAAAGAAGATCTAGTGAATATAGAAGCAGTTTTATTATAACGTAATGTTAAATGGTAAAAATCCGTGTCGCAGGAGTCTACGGATTTTTACCTTTACTACAATTTAAGGGTAGACTCCTCAACTAATTATCTTGTTCCTAGACTCCTATAAACCTGTGTTTTAAGATAGCTATATTGAGCATCATTGGTATCTTGAAAAGCCTCTTCTCTGCTTGAACAAAGGTCTTGATATTTGAGGTTGTACGAAAACTGCTCTTCCGTAAAATCTCTTCTTTTCCCTTCGAGCATATTATAGAAATGCCAGCCTTCATCAAGCCATGTTTTATAAATTTCGCCTCCAAGAATATCATTTACAACTAATGCAGTAACTCCGCATTGTCCTCTCGCTGGATTATCTATACTCCATTTTGAACTTGATTGACTTGACCAGGATTTTTTTAAAGCTCTTAGTAAATCTTTTTCCGCGTACATTCCACAACACCCTTTTTCAATATGGTACATCATCCATTTTTATAGGCGTTGTTCTACCTAATATCCAATCATCTTTGATTGCACCATATAGGATACTGTCTGTCACAGTACCATCTGCGTTTTCCCAAGCATTTCTTAAATGACCTTCTTTTACAAAACCAGCATTCGTAAAGCATTTTCTCATGCCAATATTATCAACTCTTGTATAACCTTCGATACGAATTTTACCTTTTTCTCCAAACAGGTAATCTTGTAACCAGAGGAGTGTCTTTACTCCGTATCCTTTTCCCCTATAACGTGCATCTAAACGGATATCGAATAATGGGATTGTGTCGTTTATGTCATGAATTATGATAATCCCAACCTTTTCTTCATTATCAATGATCCAATGCGTTTCGCAATCGTTATGATAGTTTCCTTCTGCATACGCCTTTCGAACGGATTCCTCATTTAAATTTTGGTCAGTATGATAAATCCACTTGTTTTGAGTTAATAATTCCACTAAATTTTCAATTTCATCTACTAAAAGTTTATATTCCACTCATGTAATCCTCCAATGCATAAAATTGGGCTCTTCTCTATAACGTGGAGTTGATTTCTGTTCTGGCTGGGCGCTTTGTAGCTGTCGCTACAGAAAACATTTGTTGTTGTTGCTGTCGCACAGATAAAACAATTGCTGTCGCTTCGCTTTCGCACAGAGCAAAGCTTCCTGGGGGGCGTCCGATGAGCCGCTTCACTCGCGAGGCTCGCTCCAATCTACAGGACATACGTATTTAATAAATGTCATCCCAAAGCAAAAGGGAATAGAAAAGTAAAAGTGGCTATAAACTGAATATCCACTTCTTATATACTTAAAATTACTTTGGAACAGAACTACAATGGCCTGACACAATAATTAGACGCTCACCATTTGATTTCCAAACACGTGAATAACACATTTCATCTTCAATTGGCTCTGTGCCGAATGTTCCTTTTAGTGTAGCCCTTGTCACTGTCACGGCCGAATTTTCTAACAGAATTATTTTTTGATCTAAAAAATCGATAGTTGTAAAACTCAGTATCCCAGAACGATACGCATCAATATCCGCTTCCTTCGTTAAGATTTGTCCGAAGTGATTTACAAAGATAAGGTTATCATCGATAAGTTCTTCCAGAGCTTTGATATCTCCATTTAGCATCGCTTGTCGCAGGCGTTCTTCATATTCGATAATGAATTCTCTTTTCATGTTTAAACCACCCTTTCAAACTATTAATTATATTTCCATTATTATAAACTTTTATTTCACAATTCCCAATATAAAACCATTTAAGAGAATTTATTTTATATTTAAATCATCCTATTAAGAGCCGCATCTTCCATCCTATGATTAAGGATATCCAATTTGATTCGTTAGGCTATGTTGATTGCCGACCGCTTTGGATTAAGTAGTGTAAAAGGGTAAATCATTATGTATTAAGTATTGTATGTTACTTTTACATTCTATTTTCTCTCCCGAATAGTTTTCACAACAAATATCATATACTTTAAAGAAGTGTATATTTTTGTTAAATTTATTTCATGGATTAAAGGTCATGGCTATGAAGTTATGACGGAAAAATTTTCGGAGGAAATAGGAGAAAACAACAATGAAAAAAATCTCAATATATAAAACTATATTAGTATGTTTATTATTAATTCCATTCAATCTATTTCTACCAGTCTCACAAGTCTCCGCCGCAGAACAAGATATTAAGAGTACTATAGACAATTATGTTGAAAACTTTTTGGAAGAACAGCGAATTCCTGGGGCATCTATTGCCATTGTTCATAATAACGATATTTTTTACTCCAATTCGTGGGGCGTAACGGGAGAATCTGCAGAAAAAGTAACTACGGATACTCCATTTGTAATTGGCTCTATTAGTAAATCATTAACAGGCTTAGCCATAGTGAAATTAATCGAAGAGGGTACCATTCAATTAGATGATCCAGTTCAAAAATATATTCCTTGGTTTACCCTTAAAGATAAACAAGCCGCTTCGCAAATAACCATTAAACATTTACTTACGCACACAAGTGGGATAAGCACTTATTCGGGTTTATCTATATCCGACTTAGAATCTAAAGATTTGGATGCTATAAAGGAAAATGTAGAAAGTTTATCGAACGTTAAGCTGACTGCCGCACCTGGGGAAAAGCATCAATACAGTAATGCTAACTATTCTATTCTTGGTGCTCTCATCGAAGAAGTTACTAATCAAACATATTCTGACTATATGGAGGAACATGTTTTTTCACCATTAGGAATGAAAAATACAGCTGCTATTGAAAGCATGGCCTATGAAAAAGGCTATTTATCTGGCTATCAGTCATGGTTTGGTCTCCCTAGAAAAAGCTCAGTAACATATGATAATGGAGGAGCACCATATGGATACATCACAGCTAGTGCAACAGATTTGGTCCAGTTCATTAGACTTCTTAGTCAACATGACAGTAATAACTTTTTAAGCAAAAATGCTATGGACCTTTATGTATCCCCTCTCGTTCAAACTAGTAAAAATCGCTATTATGGCTTTGGTGTACGAGTTTCAAACCCAAATTCTAAAGAAGAAATGATATGGCATTCTGGTTCAACTCCTGATGCGCGGTCTGAAGTATTTTTTATACCAGAAACAGGTTGGGGCGGTGTGATTCTTACTAATAAAAGTCATATATTAGAAGAAGAGGGGCTCCTCTATCTGAAACAAGGGATTATCAATATTTTAAATGGAGAAGAACCAGTTGAAATACCTAAATATAAACCTACGATTCAACTCATAACAATTGCTCTATTATGTTTACTTTTCGCGATGTTTATTTACCTACTAATAAAGGCTAAATCAAAAATATCGAAAAAAAGACGGAAGTGGCGTATTCTCGGTATTCTACTTTTAGTTTTGGCCATTATCTCAGTTCCATTATTAAGTTATAGCTTAGGTTCACCTTGGAACAGTATTAAAGTTTTTGCTCCTGATATTGCATTTTTGACTATATTAACGGTTACTCTTTTAGCATTGAATGGCTTATTATCTATTTATATTTCATTTAAACGACATCAAAAAAGACAACTTCTCTAAGTAGGAGTTGTCTTTTTATTTTACCTTAATCACCTGAAGCCATCGCATCCGCTTTCGTAACATGTACAGTGCCAAATGGGTGGTTTGGAGGAGCATATATCGTATAAAGCTTTAATGGTATATTCCCTGTATTCGTTACGTTATGCCATGTGCCAGCAGGGACCATTATTGCAAAACCATCACTGACATTTCTTTGGAAGTTTAAATTGTCTTTGCTAGGGCCCATCTGAGCGACTCCATTGCCTTGTTCAATACGTAAAAATTGATCAACATGAGGGTGCATTTCTAAACCAATATCTTCTCCAACATTAAGACTCATAACTGTAACCTGTAAATTCGGTCCCGTCCATAGCGCAGTACGGTAATTATTGTTCTGCTTAGTAGCTTCTTCAATGTTAACGACAAAGGGCTTTGGTCCATAGTCCTTTAGCTGGGGATTGTTGTTGTCATTGTTGACATAATAGAAGGAATTCGGTCTGTTATTGTATGCTACGTTGTTAGGATAAGCCCAGTACATCGATTGATAACCATAATTATACAGCCTGGCATTTCCATAATAAGGATAGTACATTTACTTCAATCCTCTCATACATATTATCAATTTCGCCTTGGCGCAAATTGCGTCCGGATTTTAAATTGTGCCTGCACAATTCATTCCTTTCGAAATCCGTGACATCCGCCGGAGGCTTTATCTTCATTCAGTAAATTCTTGGATACCCCTGAAAAGGAACCACATCCTGATTCATGCCAGCTCCTTTAGAGGTGAGAGTCTTCTACTGAATGTAGATAAAGGTATCGTATGCAAAGAGCTGAAGAAATGTACATACCTCAGATAAGATTACCCCTTTTTAATAAAGTATTACGTCCTATAAAAACGGCTCGGTCGCGCCAATCTCTGTGATACCAATTTATGGCTCGCAACCAAAAGTTGTGGGTGACATTTTTAAAAATATTATTTGCATTGTTGATTGGAGTGGAGGCTGGGCGACTCCTAGGGGATTAGCGTCACAGATGAGACCCTGGAGCGAGCAACGCGAGTGAAGCGGCTCATCGGACGCCCCCTGGAAGCTCTGCTCTGTGCGAAAGCGAAGCGACAGCAACAAAGCGCCCAGTCGGAACGGAAATCAACCACACGTTTTGGTGATGAACCCAATTTATTCAAAGTATTTCGACGTCACCATTAGCCATTTCTTCTATTCTCATATAATTTTCAATTTTCTCACTAACAAAGGGCATACTAAGAAATATAGATTTATCGCAAACGAACATTCCAAAAAGTATATAAAATGAATAGAACTTGATATAGTATTGTACTTAGGAAAAAATTCAATTTTTTATGGTGGTGTGTGTATGAAAAAATACATTATGGATATTTTAATAATTATGCTTGGATCGCTGCTTTTTGCGCTGGCTGTAAACTTATTTGTTATTCCTAATGATTTAGGTGAAGGTGGCGTAACAGGTATTACCATCATCGCGTATTATCTGTTTGGATGGTCGCCAAGTATTGTGAGCTTTGTGCTAAATGCAGCTTTATTAGTGATTGGCAATAGATTTTTAAGTAGGCAAACGACTATTTATACGATTATTGCAGTATCCTTCCATTCACTCTTTTTACATTTGACTGAGTCATGGTCTATTTCTTCAAATGAAATTATTGTGAATACTATTTTTGGCGGGGTTTTTGCTGGAGTTGGTATAGGCTTAATTATAAGAGTTGGCGGAACAACAGCAGGTTCAACGATCTTAGCTAGAATGACGAACAAATATCTAGGCTGGAGTATTAGTTACGGCTTATTATTCTTTGATTTAATTGTTGCTTTTTCATCTTATTTTATTATCGGGGCAGAAGCATTAATGCTGACTATTATTATGCTATATGTCGGAACGAAGGTAATGGAATTTGTGATTGAAGGTGTAAACCCTAAAAAAGCAGTTACGATTATTTCGAAAAAGCCCGAAGAGATTGCCAGTCAAGTGAATGGTTTTATGAATCGAGGCGTCACAGTCCTATCAGGCCATGGCTATTATACAAAAGAACAAAAAGAAATTCTTTATATTGTCATTAGCAAACAGGAAGTTGTAAAGCTAAAGAAAATCGTCAAAGAAATAGACAAGGATGCCTTTATCGCAATTCACGATGTACGAGATGTCTTTGGACATGGATTTATTGAATTATCAAAAGCTTAATTAGACAACTGAGAAAACACCTTTTGTTGAAAATTGGGATTATCCCTTTAAAAATCAACAAAGAGGTGTTTTTTCTATTGAATTTTTAGCTACTCATACTGGATTATCACCATAATGTGGGGTTGGTTTACGTTCTACAAATGTCAACTTTCAATATCCCCATGTCCCCTAACCTGTAGGGAAATTTCAATAATCCTATCTAAAAGTTTTGTATAAGTTATTCCAGCCGCAAGTGCACTTTTAGGTAGCAAGCTATTTTGGGTCATCCCTGGCAATGTATTGACCTCCATGACATATGGGATTCCATCCTTCACCATCATGTCAATTCTTGCATAAACACTGCATTTTAATGCGTTATAGCAGGCTTTTGCAGCTTTAGCAACACGTTCTTGAGTTGCAGGTGGTAATTCAACAACCTCTTCAATTGTTGCTGCATCATCATACTTCGCCTTATAGTCAAAAAACGCTGCAGTATGTCTGATTGAGATGATAGGTAAAAGTTTACCATCCATAATAGCGCATGTTATTTCATCGCCCTTAATATACTTTTCAATAATCATTTCAGAGTCCCATTTGAATACTTCAGCAACAGTAGCTAGTAAAGATTCACTATCATGTACTATTTGTACGCCTACGCTAGAGCCACCCGAATTTGGTTTTACGACTAGCGGATAGCCCATTTTTTCTATTTCATCTAACTGAAGCTCTTCTATATTTGAAAAATGAAGCCAGTCTGGTGTTTCAACGCCCTCATAACGTAAAATTTTCTTCGATATATTTTTATCCATACAAATACTGCTTGATAGTATTCCACTTCCGGTATATGGAACACCCATCGTTTCTAGCACACCTTGAATCGTTCCATCTTCTCCAAATTTCCCGTGAAGCGCTAACAAGGCTATATCGAGATTTTTCACCTTTTCTATAAGCTCTTTTTTGTCATGTAGTTCAATTGCTACAACTTCATATTTACTCTTATCTAAATGAGCAATCATTTCTTGCCCTGTCATCATTGAGACTTGTTTTTCCGAGGATACCCCTCCCATAAATACGCCAACTCTCACTTTTTCAACTCCCCATATCATTTTTTAAAGTATCGCCAATGATTTGAATACCAAGGACAATATCCTCGTCCTGTAACCGAGAAAATCCTAATCGAAATGTGTTACTTCCCCCACCATTCGTGTAAAAAACATCTCCAGGGTAAAAAACAACTCCCTTTTTGTAGCACTTTTCTAATAAGATTCGAGCGTTTATTCCTTCCTCCAGCTCAATAAAGAGATGAAGACCACCATCTCCAGTCATTCTTTTAAAAGGAATGTACTGCTTGCAAGCTTGACGGGCTAGCTCATATTTTTTCTTATAGACCGATCTGGCTTTTTTTAAGTACTTTTCAAAATAGCCGTCCTGTAAATATTGATAAAGGACAGCCTGATCTAGTGTTGATGTATGAATAGTACGCGCCCTTTTCATACTTTCCAAACAGTGGATGAGTTGCTTATCTGCTAAAATCCAACCAACACGTAAGCCTGGAAATAAAATTTTTGAAAAGCTACTAATATAAATAACGTTGTTACCCGCTCCGATAAAGGTCATTAACGGTGCGAAATGGGAGCCTGAATAACGTAATTCTTCATTAAAACCATCCTCCACAATAGGAATTTCATGTTTCGAAAAAAGGTTAATAATTTCATTCCTTTTTTCAGAGGAGGTAACAATCCCAGTCGGATTATGATAGGACGGGATGAGATAAGCAAAATCAAATTCCTTTTTCGATAAGCTTTTCTCAACTTGGCAAATATCGATACCATCATCCCTCATGTCAATCCCGTGTATTTCAAGTCCATGTAAGCGAAAAAGCTTTAATGCCGCATGGTGTGTAGGATTTTCACAAATCACACGCCCAGATCTTTTAGCTAAGGAGGATAATAAAATATCCAGTCCCTCTGTAAAGCCATTCGTTATCAAAATATCTTTATTGGAAATATCGACGCCCTTCATTTCCATATAGTGCAGAAGGTACTCGATTAAAGGTTTATAGCCCTTTGCATATCCATAATTCAACACGATATCCCCTTCAAGGGACATCCGAGTCAGAAAAGCTCTTTTGAAATTTTCAACATCAAAAAGCTTTTCTTCAGGGGCAACACTATTAAATGAAATCATGCCTTTTTCCCAGTGAATATCTTGCCGCATTAAATCAATTTCATCCGCTAACAAGGTAGCTTTATTGAGTCTTCCCTTCCAGTTAAGTTCAATAGATGGTGTTTTTAATGTTGCAACCTTTCCTACAAAGTTCCCTTTTCCCTTCATCGCATAGATGATACCCTCTTGCTCTAAATCTGCATATGCATTCAGTACCGTATTTCTGCTGACTGATAATAATTTACTTAGTTCACGGGTAGACGGAAGCTTCTGATGCTCCAGCAGATGTCCCTTTACAATCATTTCTTTTAAATAATCCTTTAACTGCACATATACCGGACGATCATCTATAAGCTTAAAATCATTAAACACTCCCCTGACCCCCTTGCTTCATTTTTGCATAACTACATTTAACCTAAAAGGTCCACGCCATCAGGAATTTTCTTTCGAAGTGGTTGCTCAAAGAAACAATATATATTGTAAGCGTTGTGTTTATAATAAAAGAAAAGCTCCCATTTTGAAAAAAATAAATCAAAATGGGAGTTAATTCAAAATAGCGAATTTGTTTTTCTAACGACTTCACTAAATCTGATTTAGTTCCTCCACTTCAGGATATAGTAGAGAGCAGATAATTAAACGATTTAGCAAATAAAGAAATGTTGCAGCTTTGGTAGAGACGAATACTTCAAGCGGTGGAAATGACCCCGCGATGGCACTGATAAAGCTGACAATAATCGTGCCACACCTACACCTAAAATTCATTTCCCGAAGAAGATTAAATGAAACAGAAAACAGACTACCGATAGCGCCCATGCGGATTGTTTTTTAAGTTTTGAATGTTTATTCTTTAAGCCATACCGTCTTCGCTTTAGAGATAATCAAGTGGATAAACGGCTCTTTTTCCTTCGTATATGTCGATCGATCATGTGAATATTTAGTGGCTAGTTGTTTTTTTAACATAGCATATTCAGTTGCTGCTTCGGGATGCGTTCTAAGATAATCACGGAACAATAATTTTTCAATCCATTCATTACTGTTATATTCACAAATATGTAAATGGCTTGTTCCCTGCCCCCACAATCCCTTTCTAAAAAATTTTCTATCGTTGAACTCTAGTTTTGGAACATATTCATAGTCAATTTTACTTAAGGCATCTATAAAGCTTACCACTTCCTCTAAACTCGGTACCCCTACAAGAATATCAATAATCGGTTTTGCTTCAAGTCCCTTTATCGATGTACTTCCAATATGCTCAATACGAATAGCTTTATCGCCTAAAGCTTCTTTAATTCTGTTTTGTTCATCTGCATATTGTTGTTCCCAGTTTGAATTATACTCAGACAGTTGAACCCTAATTTCCCCCATCAACTGACCACCTAATCAATTTTCTTAAATAAACCTACTAAAAATCCTTCCAAACCGAAATATTCGTCTTCATCGGACATGGCTATCATTTTTCGTATCTCAATTGCTTCTAATGACTGAAAGATTTCTCTTAGCTGATTTTTGGTATACCCTAATCCGCCTGCTAAGCTACGTTTTATATAAACTTCTTCATCAGAGATGGCAGAACCGCCATATGCACCATGTTCCTCGAACGAACATAAAGCGAAGGATCCATTAGGCTTTAATAATTTGTGAACCAATTCAATATACGTCACACGCCGATGAGGGGCTATGTGGTGAAAACAGCCTGAATCATAAATAAAATCAAAACTCTCTTCTTGTAAATCCAGCTCAAAAATATTGGCACACATTAAATCTACATTCACGTTTGCTTCGTCAACCCTCTTTTGCGCCCATTGCAATGCTTTATCCGATATATCAACACCAACAACTGAACAACCTTGCTTAGCTAAGTAAATGGCATTTCGTCCTGGACCACAACCTAACTCTAGAACTTCTCTTGGCTGAATGATCTTATTTTCAAAATAGCTTACTAGATTTTCATCAGGTTTATTTACAAAGAAAGGTATCTTTTTAAATGTTTGATCATAAAATTCATTCCAAAAATTTTGTGGTTCACGCAATACATTATCCAATAAAACAAGCAATTGTTCATTCGAATTAATTAACATTTCACGCCCCCGTTCTGACTTTTTTACAGAAAACGAAATATTCTTTCTTTTTATTATACTATATTTATGGATATTCTCCCCAAATCGATTACACTAAACATAAGATAAACATATGATAAACAGAAAGGAGCTGCAACATGGAAGAAATCTTGACGATTACGAATTTGACGAAGAATTATGGTAACAAGGAAATATTGAAAGGAATCGACTTGCACGTCTCAAGAGGAGAAATAATTGGTTATATAGGTCCGAACGGCGCTGGTAAAAGTACAACTGTCAAAATCATTTTAGGGATTGAAGGCGATTACGGTGGAGAAATTAAGCTTTTCGGAGAGAATATTGGGCAAGATTGCATTGAATATAAAAGAAGAATAGGCTATGTACCAGAAATAGCAGATGTTTATGATAACTTAACTGGTTATGAGTATTTAACCTTTATTGGCCAGCTTTATGGTCTTGAATTAGAGGCTGTTGCTGATAAATCTAAATCCTTAATGGAATTGTTTGGAGTCGGAGAAGCGTATCATGCAAGAATATCTTCTTATTCTAAAGGAATGCGGCAGAAACTGCTGATTATCGCCAGCCTAATACATAATCCAGATCTTTTGTTCTTGGATGAACCAATTAATGGGCTAGATGCGAATAGTGTGATGATCTTCAAAGAAATTTTGACTCAACTGGCTGCCCAAGGAAAAACAATATTCTACTCCTCGCACATTATGGATGTTGTAGAAAAAATCAGTAGTCGTATCATCTTGTTGAATGATGGAAAAATCGCTGCCGATGGGACATTTGCCCAACTACAAGCAGACAATACCGAAGGGACTCTGGAAAAGATTTTCAATCAATTAACAGGCTTCCATGAGCATAAGGAAATTGGTGAGAAATTCGTTTCTATAGTACAAGAGGTATGATCATGAACGATTTCAAAACCCTACAACTGCTTGATAAAATTCAATTTATTTTTGTAAAAATGGGCATTGATTACGAAACCATGAGAAAGATTCTCCATATTAAGTTAACGATGGATGAACGCAAAGTACCGACATTATTTAACCAATCCAACAAAAAGGACAATCAAAAATATGGCTATATTAAATCTTTATGGATCTATACTTTATTCGGACTGGTGCTAATTCCGTTTATGGGCTTTGGTCAAAACTTTCTTTTCCAAATGAGTATTTCATATTCAATGATTATTTTTTTAATAATGACATCTTTGATTTCTGATTTTTCTTCCGTTCTGTTGGATGTTAGGGATAGAAGCATTCTTTCTACTAAGCCTATCTCTGCTAGAACGATTAATGCGGCAAAGTTTATGCATATTTTTATCTATTTGACGTATTTAACCATCGCATTAACAGCAATCCCACTTTTAGTTGGCTTGTTCAATCAAGGGATTGCATTCTTTATTTTAACGGTGTTTGAGCTAATCTTCATCAATCTATTTATTGTTGCTCTTACCGCTATTTTATATATTGCTATTTTACGATTCTTTGATGGAGAAAAATTGAAAGATGTTATTAATTATGTGCAAATCGGCTTATCATTAATGCTGATGATTGGCTATCAAGTTCTTATTAGGTCCTTTGAATTCGTCAATTTTGATATGGTGGTAGCATTTCATTGGTGGAGCATTTTCCTCATCCCAATGTGGTTTGCCGCTCCTTATGAGCTATTGCTAAATGGCGACACCTCTTTATTTACAGTGGTCTACTGCATTTTTGCTATCGTCATACCCATACTATCGATTTGGCTTTATGTAAAACTGACTCCGACCTTTGAACGTAATTTACAAAAACTATTAAGCACAAGCAAATCGAAAAAAGAAAAGAACAATCGACTTAAAACGCTTTTGTTAAAAATCATTTGTAGAACGAATGAAGAAAGAGCGTTCTACCGCTTCGCCTCCCTTATGATGAAACAAGAGCGAGAGTTTAAACTGAAAGTATATCCATCTTTAGGCTTTTCTTTTATCATTCCATTTATTTTTATGTTTACTCTTTCAAGGAATGAAGATGTTGATTATTCCGTTAGTATGGGCTATTTAAATATTTATTTCAGCATGCTCATTATTCCGTCAGCTGTGCTAATGCTTAGACATTCAGAAAAGTATAAAGCAGCTTGGATCTATAAAGTCTTGCCACTCAAAGATTATACAGACTTAAAAAAAGGTAGCTTAAAAGCTTTTCTGATTAAGTTGTATATTCCATTGTATATTTTTCTAAGTATCATTTTCTGCTTCATTTACGGTACGAGAATTATTCCAGATTTACTGATTGTATTAGTGACTAGCTGTATGTACACCGTCATTTGCTACATCAGCACCGGTAGCGAGATTCCTTTCACAAAGCCTTATAATGAAATTGGTGATGCTCAGGGCTGGAAAACGCTTTTGTTGGTTATTCCACTGGGTGCTCTAGCAGGACTGCATTACTTCATGGTAGCTCGTATTTCCTATGGTGCAATAATTTACTTAATCGCGCTTGTCATCACGAATTTCTTTCTATGGAAACTTGTGTTTAGGCGTACGTAAAACGGCTTGAGCCTAGATTACTGGGCTCAAGCCGTTTACTTTAAAAAGCTTTTCTCTCATATATACGAATAGATAGTAGCCACGATCCAATATATAAAATAACAGTTGTTAGGATAGCTACGAAATACATTTGCGTTTCTTGTAAAGTCATAAACTTTTGAATCAATTCTCTTAATTGATCATTAAAATTAGGAATCAAAAATTTAATTGTTACTAGATAGATACCAAATAAAACGCCTGCAGCAATCAGTGAATATTTCGTTTTAAATTTATAAGAGATTGGAAGCATGAATGACATGGCGACCATAACAAGACCGATAATTAGCAATATATCTTTCCATAAAAACAATACCTCTCTCCCATTTAAGAGGAAATCGCCTAGAGATGTAATGATTATAAATAAAACTGTAAATATTAATACACCTACATATTTTGAACTGACAATTTCCTTTCTCGTATATGGAAGCGAATTAAGCAAAGTATTTACGTTATCTTTTTCATCGTAAGAAAAAGCATTCATGATAAATACTACACTATATATAGAAACTATATGCACTAGGGACGTATCTATCCATAGATAAAGTATGATAGTTGCAATGTAAAATAGAATCAATTTCTTTTGTATTAAAATATCCTTAAGTATAAGATTAACCATACAATTTCCATCCTTTTTTTCGTATACTACATAATATCTACAAGCGTTGGTTTTTCCACAATAACAGAATCTCCAAATATGTTTACCACACGATTTTTATCAGCTGTTTCCATCACTCATCCTCCGAATACAATAATGTGAGCATTTCCTTGAGCTCTGCTAAGCCAATGTTCATTTCTTTAGCGTTTTGAATGGCAATCAACAGATTTTCTTCGATTACCTTTATTTTTCTTTCTCTCATCATTTCCTTATTTTGTTCGGAGATGAACGAACCTTTTCCAACGATAGAATAAATAAATCCGTTTTTTTCAAGCTCTTCGTAAGCGCGTTTTGTTGTAATAACGCTAATTTCTAAATCCTTTGCAAGCTGGCGCATAGACGGCAATGACTGCCCCTCTTGTAATTCACCTGTTAAAATAAGTTTTTTGATTTGAGCATAAATCTGCTCATAAATCGGCTCTTTTGAACTGTTTGAAATAATAATTTGCATGCAAATACCTCTTCTTTATTTTTATGTGATCAGCACAGAAGACGTTGGTTATTCCATTAGCATGTGCCATGTAAATTTTTATTTCTACATGCTAATTATTTCGTCAGCTGTACTTATGCTTGGACATTAGGGAAATATAAAACAAATTGGATTTATAATGTCTTTCCACTTAGAGATTACATTGTATATTGTTTTGAGTATAATTTTCTGCTTCACAAAAATTATCCCAGCTTTATAACAACAGACAGCTTGTACACCATCATATGTTACATCAGCATCGGAAGAAATTATAATGAAATCGACGATGCCCGGATTTCGTTATAAGATAGCTTTTAAAACGCACGTAAACAGCTTGAGCCTACATCACTAGGCTCAAGCTGTTTTATTTTAAAAAACCTTTCTCTCATATATACGAATAGATAGTAGCCATGATCCCACATATAAAATAATGATTGTAAGGAAAGCTACAAAATACATTTGAATTTCTTGTAAAGTCATGAACTTTTGTATCAGGTCTTTTAATGTATCCTTAAGAGTAGGAGATAAATAATTAATGATTACCATGTACATACCAAATAAAGCACCTACAGCAATCATTAAAGATTGTGTTTTAAATTTATAACAGATTGGAAGTATGAATGAAATAGCTACCATAACAAGACCGATAATTAGCAATATATCTTTCCATAAAAACAATACCTCTTTTCCGTTTAAGAGGAAATTACCTAAATAAGTAATGAATATAATTAGTGATGTATATATTAATGAACCTATATATTTCGAGCTAACAATTTCCTTTCTCGTATATGGAAGCGAATTAAGCAGAATATTAGCGTTATCTTTTTCATCATAAGAAAAGGACTGAGTGATAAAAACCATACTATATAGAAATCCTATCTTTACTAGGGACACATCTATAAATAAATAAAGTATAATGGTAGCAATGTAAAATAAAATTAATTTCTTTTGTATTAAAACATCCTTAAATATTAGATTAATCATTCCATTACCATCCTTTTTTCGTATAGTACATAATATCTTCAAGTGTTGGTTTTTCCATAATTACAGAATCCCCAAATATGTTTGCCACACGATTTTTATCAGCTGTTAATGCCTCAAAGCCTGTATTCGTTTTTCGGATTGCAACAAACTCTCGTTCCGTTTCCTGATCCAATAAATTCAATGTCCCTTTGACAATGGCATATTCCTCTTCGATCTTATAAAATTCCTTCGTGAATATATGCTCACCATTATGAACAAAGGTAATATAATCAGCAATACGATCTAAATCTGTTGTAATATGTGTCGAAAAGAAAATCGTTTTATCTTCATCTTGCATTAATTCATGTAGAATATTTAGTAACTCTCTACGAAATATCGGATCTAGGCCGGCAGTTGGCTCATCCATAATAATTAATTCTGCATGATGAGCTAGAGCTATGGCTAACGAAGCTTTCATCTTCATCCCCTTTGAAAAGGTCTTCATATTTTTGTTCAATGGTAGTTCGAACTGATCAACATAACGTTGAAAGGCGTTATCATCCCAGTTTTTATAGGCTGGTTTAATAATCCTTTTCATATCCTTTAACGTTATATTTTCATAAAAGACATTTTCATCATAGACAAAGCCAATACGTTCCTTTATTTCTTTTTCATGCTTCTTATAATCCATCCCAAACACTGAAACAGTACCACTCTCCTGTTTTAGTAGGTTCATAATTAATTTTATTGTTGTAGATTTCCCTGCACCATTTCCCCCGATAAATCCAGTGACAAAGCCCTTTTTTACGTTAATAGAAAAATCCTTTATCTGAAATCCTTTAAAAGATTTATGAACATGCTGTAATTCAATGACATTTTCCATCATCCATCCTCCGTATGCAATAATGTAAGCATTTCCTTGAGCTCCTTAAGGCAAATACTCTTTTTAATAATGTATATATACTTTATATACAATATATACACATTAAACTTATTTTGCAAGTAAAATTATTATTGAACACAAAAAACATGAGATTGTTAAATCACAAATCTCATGCTCTAGTTGACACTATTTCTAAATATAGCCCTAAATCGGCGCATTATTAATTGTTGATAATACTTCATTCACTTCGAAGATTTTCCCACGGATATTTGCAATACCGAAACTTGTTAATCGCTCTGAATGCATAATTAAATATTTCTCAGCTTCTGCTTTGGTTTCAAATAAATATATCCCACCAGCTTCTTTGGTCGCGGCATTCTCAGTCCAAACCTTCCAAATCATACCCGTCTCTTCGTTAATACTTTTCGCTAAATCAGCGAATGCCTCAGACATTTCTTCACCGAATGGTCCATCCATTGCAAAATCAACTTGTAATAAATATTTCACGATAACACTCCCATTTAGTTTGTTCTACAATTATTTATTTACAAAATAGGTTTCACCAAGCAATTCTTTCGTATCAAAAGCAGTTGATGAAAGCTCTTTTTCAACAAATATGTTGATATCCTTTTGCTCAATATCATACATTTCTTCAATCTCTTTCGAAAATAGTAGCTTTTCTTTCTCAAGTAAACTAAAGAGTGTTGGCTGTTGTTTTGGTTGGAGTTCATCTACATTAAGAACTTGTTTTAACCCAGCAACATAGGACTCTAACGTTCTGCTGCCAACAATTTTTACACCTTTATTTTCTCCGTTCAACATGATAATGCTTGGAAATCCTCTAACGCCTAGTTGTGAAGCTAGCTCAAAATCTTCGTTTAATAATTGCTGTCCAATTGGTAGTTCAGCTTCTTTTACAACTTTTTCTCCATCAAGTCCAAGATTATTGACGATTTCAATCAAAACAGATTCCTCTGCAATATTTTGATTAAATACAAAAACGGCTTCTCTTGCACGGCGTAAAAATACATTTGCTAATGCCCCACTTTGTTTTTGAATCACTTTAAAGACTCTAGAAGGAGGATAGGATGATTGAATGGGATTTTCAAACCACAGCGTACCATCAATTGGCATACGACTATGCTCGCCAACCTCTCTCCAGTGTCCTGCAACATCTGATGGACTTGATATGCCGTTAGATACATCGGCAAAGCCAGCCCACTTTTCTAGCAAACCTCCCATTACCGTATGGAAATTGACATAATGACCATATTGCACGACAAAGCGACGAAGGACTGGCTCTAATGCCCAACAATGAGAGCAAATTGGGTCTGTCACATAATATAAATCAATCGAGTTCCTTTTTTGATTGAAATCAATCACCTGCATCTCATCATTTTCTGTAACACCACAGACGCCTGTTTCTAAATCACAGATTAAATTATTATTGTTCGTCACTATATTCACCACTTTCCGACTCATATTTGCTTTATAAGCATAGTTTAGTAAATAATGAAGATAAACAATACCAATAGTTCATTAGATTTGTCGTTTATACAACACATTGCAGGAATTGTTTAAAAAGTGGGAGGAGTGACACAACAATATGACTCAACCAAAGACTGACCTTCGTGTTCTTCGTACTCGCAAATTAATCATGGATTCTTTCATTGAACTTTCAGGTAAAAAAGAATTTAAGAGTATTACTGTGAAAGATATTACAACAGAGGCTATGATTAATCGCGCAACATTCTATTATCACTTTGAGGATGTCTATGACTTATTGGAAAAGGTATTATCCGAGGTATTATTAATTAATTTAAATTGTAGTAGCTTCGAGAAAAACGAACTAAATGAAGAATCGATTATTCGTATTTTTACAGCCATAACGAACTTTCAAACATCTTTATCTAACCGTTGTCATAGAGGATACGAAGATACTATCTCCCGAATTATTAGGGAGCATCTCGAAATCATTTTTTACAAGATGTTATTAAAACAAAAAAAGATACAAGAGGATGCAGCTCTAAAAACTACTGCTGTCATTCTAAGTTGGGGAATTTACGGTGCTTCTGTGGAATGGAGAAAAAATAGTATGAATACATCCCCAGAAGAATTTATTAAATTATCAGTTCCTTATATACTATCTGGGATTACTTTTGATTCTAAAAACTAGGCTCATCACCAAAACGTGTGGTTGATTTCGTTCCGACTGGGCGCTTTGTAGCTGCCGCTTCGCTTTCGCACAGAGCAAAGCTTCCTGGGGGCGTCCGATGAGCCGCTTCGTTGTTGCTGCCGCTTCGCTTTCGCACAGATAAAACATTTGCTGCCGCTACGTTAACACTACGCTTTCGCACAGAAAACATCCGCTTCGCTGCAGGGTCTCATCTGTGACGCTGATCCCCAAGGAGTCGCCCAGCCTCCACTCCATTCAACTTATATATAAAACATACGTCTTAACAAATGTCATCCATTCTATTTAAATTAACGATTCAGGTTTATAGATTAACCATTTTTATCCACACTAATTAAATTAGAAGGCTCTGATTTCCGCTCAATAATAAACCTATTTTTTCCTAATCAACACGCCTGTTACCGATTTAAACTCTCTATATATTTTTCTGATTCATCAGCTATTCGCTTAAATTCAATATCATGAATATAGTGAGAGCAATCTAGTTTTATTAATTTGCCGTCTTTGCGCTTACCGATAAAGTCCTTTTGAAATTCATTCCACGTATCTTCATTCCAACCTGTCCCTTGACCGTTTGATGCAAACAAAAGCATAGGAACATTTGATATTCCAGCCGCTTCTACCTTCTCAGCATTTGCTTTAATATGTTTAATTTCATGAATCATATTTGTAGTTAGTGTTCTACGATAAAAAATAGCTTTATACAATTCTTTTTCTTCATCTGTTAAAGCCCCATATTTTATGGCATCACTTTCGGAAATGCTTGGAATCCATCTAATTAGACCAATACTCGCAGCAAAGGCACTTAAATGAACTAGAGGCATATTTATATCATAATCTTCATATGCAGCAGGTACGGCCATATCTAATCCTATAATCGCTTTTACTTCATCCGGATAAACTTGACCCCAATACAATGCTTCAATACCAGACATAGAATGAGGAAATAAAATATAAGGTCCTTCAACGCCTGATTTTAAGAGTGATTCTCTTGTTTCATGCAAAATTGTCTCAATATCTCGGTCAGAATCAGTAATATCACTAAATCCATAACCTGCCTTTTCAACGACAACTATTCTATATTTATCGCTTAACAAGGAATATAATGATTTAAAATCTAAAACAGGTGAGCTAGTGCCACCCCCGGACATAAATACAAGCGTTTCTTCACCATTTCCTTCTATGTACACATGCATCTGCTGACCACTAACTTCTACCATTTTTCCTGTTGGAGTAAATAGTTTATCTTCCTTTGATAATTGGTTTTGATGAATAAGATAACTTACTGTAACGATCAACAAAAATATTGCAGCAATAATTGCAAAAAATATCATGGCTTTTAGCGTTCCAAAATATAATCGATGAACTGCAGCTTTTCACCATTCATCTCGAACTCATCATCACTTACACACACTTGTTTAAAACCGTTTTTTTCAAGAATCTTTTGAGATGCAATATTATTTGTTGTTGTTTTTGCTTTAATCTTCTTCACACTAATCTCTGTTTCTAATAGTAGCTTTAAGGCTTTAGCCCCTATCCCTTTGCCGCCATATTCTTTACCTACTCTGTAACCAACTTCTGCTATATCATTCGTTTTATCTATATCTACTAAATTTATTCTTCCAATAATATCGCCTGAGTTATCCCTTATTAAGTAGAATTTTGATTTTTCTTCTTGTTGTTCAGCTAAAAGATCTCTATGTTTTACTTTAAACGTTTCAAACTTATAATAATCTTCCCCACGACTAGGTACCATTTGTTCAAAAAATAATCTATTATTCTTTTCAAACTGATACAATTCTTCAGCATCACGTTCTTGTAAACTATTAATTGATATGTCCAAACGAACTCATCCCCTTACTTAAATTTTCTATAGCTATTATATACATAGCGCAATCCACATTTGGAAAAAAGAGAAAATAAAACTTTTACGATATCATATCGAAGAGTTTATTTTAAAATTGGAATCATTGTTTAAGCTTGTATATTGCTTTTCCATTTGTCTTGATGGAGAATATAATGGTAATGTTGCACTCCTTCAATTTCTACATTTCCATTAAAACAAAAACCACATTTTTGAATTACTTTAATGGAGCTTACATTATGAGGAAGAACAACAGCATTAAGTAGTTCCACATCTGTATTTTCAAATAAAAAGCGTATTAATCCTTTTACAGCTTTTGTTGTGTATCCATGATTTCTGTAATGTTTTGAAATAGCATAGGCGATTTCACGATTTGGTTCACGCAGCTCTTCTTTCATACATGTATTGCAAAAGCCAATAAATTCGCCTGTTTCCTTTAATACTATTCCTAACTTTAAACAATTTACCCCGTCGATGTTCGGAACCGCAGCCAAAAATTCCTTATTATCTGGAGCCTCATAATTTGTAACCCAGTTTAATCGTTGTTCTTTCGTTGAACGCCAATCTGGCAAAAACTCATAAACTTCAGGCTGCGAGGTAAGTTCATAAATCGCATCCACATCTTCAATTCTAAATTCTCTTAGTAATACTTCACCACAGTCGATTGTAAATAAATTGTTCATACCCATCCCCTAGTCCTTGTGATATATGTAAAATAATCCAGATCAATACTCGTCATTCTTCTGCAAAAACTCTGTATGCAACAAACTATAGATCAACATATCTTTACATTCTCCCGTAACACTATGGCATTCAAATTGTCTTAAGCAGCCTTCTTCCTTAAAGTTGAATTTCGTCAATAACTTCTTAGAAGCTATATTTTCTTCCGTAACAATTGCCTGTATTCTTACTAAACCTAACTGATTAAATCCTATTGATAATACTTCTTTAATAACTTCCGACATAATACCACGATGCCAATACTCTTCAGATAATTCATAGCCAATTTCAGCTCGTTTGCCTGCAAATTCACTCAAGAAAATAGTACCAATAATTTCATCAGTTACTTTGTTTGCAATAGCAAAACGAATAATCCAACCTTCATCATAGCCTTCGTTCCAAGCGTTAATTACTTCATAACTTCTTTCTAAAGTTTCTGGTCCATTCCAATCGAGATATCGATATACATTTTCATTTGAATAATAATTGAATAACGTAGGAGCATCCTCCGACTTCAACTTTCTTAATTTAATTCGTTCAGTTTGTACTGTTGGGAAAGTGCTTCCTAATAATTTGGAAAAGTTCATTTCTTTCTCTCCTATTTTTTGAATGAAAATCAAAAGAATCTGATTAGATTATAGCTGACCTCTATTCCTGGAAAAAACCTCATACATATTTCATAAAAGAAAATAAGCCAATGCAGTTAAAAACCACACTGGCTTATTCTATTCTTCTTCTTTTCTCTTCTAGTACAATTCTTTGAATACTCTTTGAGGACAAATAGTATTTTTCACCTAAAGTAGCCGTGTCCACTCCCGATAGATAATCGTTATAAATAGTAGAATTTCTTACTTCCAAATCTTTTCTTGTTGCAGTACTAGATCCCCAAGTCTTTTTATGTTCTGCTCTTCGCGGTATATAAATATATTCACCATCAACATATTCTTGTATTAACTCAAGTAACTCAGCTGGTAGAATATGCTTTGCTTTTTTATAGCTCATATTGCACTCCTAAATGAAATTTTTTTAGGAAGAGCAAAAGCTATTTATCTTATATTGCAATAGCCTTTGCTATGCAGAAATAGTATACCTTCTCATCAAACAATCCCCCTTGTATCTCAGTAAGTCTAACCCATATTATACCATATAGTTTGAAGCATTGTCTCATCACCATAACGTGTGGTTGATTTTCGTTTTACCAACTTACTATTCATTTTCTAAAACAGAGATTTCATCAATCAATAAAAGGACTTTCACACCTACTTTCTCATTCATTAAGTAATAAGTCTTATATAATCTATCATTGACAATTCGTCTTTTTTGCACAATACTATAGTTGAAAAATAAGCATTTATTGAGTTTTTATAGGAATAAAGAACCTCAATAACTCAATTTACATATTCATTATTTTAAAAGGGGAGACTATATGAAAAGTAAAAGTATTAAGCGTCGATTATTGTTATTTACATTAGGTTTATTATTATTGTCTTCTGTAGTCAATTCTGTATTCGGAGTATGGTTTGTTGGAAAAAATAGCAAAGAAGTATTAATTGAAAAAGCCAACGAACAAGTCTTTGAAATGGCAAAACAAGCGGAAACCATCTTAAATTCAGAGAGTGACCCCATTCCATCTTTACAAAATTTTGTGGAAACAAAATCAAAACAAGATAATGTGACTTATGCAGTTGTCATTGATACAAACGTTCAAGCGGTGGCACATAGTGATAAAAATAAATTAGGAAAAGTGTATGAGGATGATTACACGATTGATGGGGCTAAAAACGGGAAAAATCAGTTCACAAGATGGTACGCTGAAGTTCAAGGTATTTGGACATATGACATAATGGAGCCTATCTATAAGGATGGCAAACTTTATGGCGTGCTCGACGTTGGGGTGCCTGAAAGCGGCATTCAATCAATTACAAACTCTGTTCTAAGCTATCAGATTATTACCGGTGTAGTAAGCTTTTTAATTATAGGTGCTTTAATGTGGTGGATTATTGGTCGCATTGTGGCTGCCATTAAAAATCTTGAAAAGGCCATTCATCAAACAGCAAGCTTAGACTTTACAGAAAATCCAGAATTAGAGAAGTTATTAAATCATCAAGATGAAATTGGTCTCATGGCAAAAGGCATCTCTGGCATGCGATCAGCATTAAAGGATGTTACCGTCAACATACATAAAACAAGTTCCGAGTTATCAGATTCCTCAAAGGTTCTGATGCAAATATCAGAAGATACGGTACGTACAACTGATGAAATTAGCTCAGCCATTAATGAAATAGCAAAAGCTACAGAAGAGCAGGCTCATGACACAGAACAAAGTGCTGAACAATTAAATCAACTTTCTGTAAACATTGATCGCGTTATGGCGCAAACAGAGAAGATCGCTTCCATGACAGAGGATATTGATCACTTAAGTAATCAAGGTGTGGAAACCGTCAACCAACTCTCTATTTGGTCAGAGAAGAATCGTGTGTCTTCACAACAGGTAAGTAATATCGTTCAGGAAGTAGACAAAACTTCATCTGATATATCAAGTATTGTCAATACAATTACAGATATCGCGACTCAAACGAATTTATTGGCACTGAATGCATCCATTGAATCAGCTCGCGTAGGCGAAGCAGGAAAAGGTTTCGCAGTAGTTGCTGATGAAATTCGAAAATTATCAGAACAGACATCTATAGCAACTGAAGATATTAAGAACAAAATCACCGCCATTCAGGATATTTCTAAAAATGCTGTACAGGAAATTGGTACAAGCCTTAGCATTGTTGAACAAAATGCAAAAGCTACAGAAAATACGAGTGAGATATTTAATACAATAAAGGCAGCTCTAGACCAAACGAGTGAAGTAGCACAAGAGGTGAAACATTTATCTCACGAGATGAATGAGCGCAAAGAGCAAATCATTGGTGTGGTTCAAAACATCTCTGCTTCTGCAGTCGAAACCTCTGCAGGAACAGAACAAGTTTCCGCTTCCGCAAATGAACAAATGAAAAGCATCGAGACCGTTTCTGAAAAAGCTAAGGAACTAGATGCTATTGCTGATGCTCTAAGAGATGAAATGAAAAAATTCACTATTTAATTATATTGATTTCTATAGTAAAAAAGCTGATTCTCTGAATCAGCTTTTTTTAGCAACTGGTTAGTTTGATTACAAACACTTCGTAAAGGAATCCTTATGACTATTCCACTAAAAAAGTACAACTTGGTCCCTTATTTTATAAACCGAATAAATCGTTTCTTCCCAATTTGTAAAACCTCCTCATTCATTAAAACTCGGTCAGTGTCATCTACTGTAATTTTTTCACCATTTAAAGAAACACCATTTTGTTTAATTAATCGTATAAATTCACTTTTACTTTTTATATAGTTTTTAGCCATTAATGCTGGAATTATATCTAGCACCGATTCTTTCCCTATTTCAATTAGCACTGACGGTATATTATCAGGGATTTGTTTCTTTTGAAATGCTGTTTCAAAATATTGTTTCGCTCCCTTTGTTGCTTCTTCACCATAATATAAAGTAGTAATAAGCTCTGCTAACTCTAGTTTTATATCTCGAGGATTTCCACCTTTTGATAATCGATCTTTCACTTCCTCAATCACTTTAGGATGCTCATCTGTTGCTAGCTCAAAGTACTTAATAATTAATGCATCAGGTACTTCCATTACTTTTTTGAACATTACTTCTGGTGCTTCATTTACTCCAATATAATTTCCTAAGCTTTTACTCATTTTTTCAACACCATCTAAGCCTTCTAATAAGGGCATAAACATAGCAATTTGTTTTTCGAGCCCTAAATGCTTTTGTAATGTACGGCCCATCAAAATATTAAACGTTTGATCGGTACCCCCTAATTCAATATCAGCAGAAATTTCGACTGAATCATACGCTTGCATCAAAGGATAGAAAAATTCATGAATACCAATTGGCACTTGACTGTTATAGCGTTTTTGGAAATCATCACGTTCTAAAATACGCGCTACAGAAGTGGTCGCAGCTAATTTAATGACTTCTTCAAATGTTAATTTTGATAACCACTCACTATTAAAACGTACAGTCGTTTTTTCTTTATCTAAAATTTTAAAAATTTGCTCACAATATGTTTTAGCATTTTCCTTTACAATGTCATCACTTAGTGCGACGCGCCCTTTTGCCTTTCCAGTTGGATCCCCTATACGGCCTGTAAAATCACCGATAATAATTACAACACGATGACCTAAATCTTGCATTTGTTTAATTTTCCGTAGAACAACAGCATGCCCTAAATGAATGTCTGGTGCAGAAGGATCTAAACCGAGCTTAATCGTTAAAGGCTTTTGTTCTTTAAAAGAATGCTCCAATTTTGCTAATAACTCTTCTGCATTAACAATCTTATCTACACCTTTTTGAATAATTTCTAATTGTTCCTCTGGTTTTAAAAACATACAATACAACTCCTTAAATTTTGAATTAATATTGCAAGAGCAAAAATCCGTTACATCCGCCTGAGGCTTTATCTTCATTTCAGCAGATGCTCTTCTGCTGAATGAAGATAAAAAAACGCCCTTTAGGAATTAACCTAAAGGACGTGTATGAACGTGTTACCACCTTAATTTAAGAGTCATTCACATAACTCTCCTCAATAGGTACGGCTAAATTGCGATACCTTTGCATTGATTACGGATGCAAACCCGTCGTAGCCTACTAAAGTTCGGTACGCAGCTCCAAGATGTATTCATTTTAACTTTCCTTGTGCCTCTCATCAACCGGCTACTTTCTGTAAGTTCCATTAAAATTACTCGTTCTCTTCAACGCTTTACTCTTATACTCCAAATTGTTTTCAACAATTCTTCGTTATGCAATCTTGTTGATTATTATAGTATTATTATTCAAATTGTCAATAAATTAATTTTCTGCCTAATTTTTAAACTACCGCAGATTGATTTCCATACCGACTTGGTGCTTTCCTGGTGGCATCTAGTTTGAACAAAGATCAAAATGCGTTGCTTAAATTTTTTTCCCAATTATTGTTGGGACTATAGCTATCCTACTGTTTAACATTTTTCATTTCGAAATATAACCATATTGAAAATACAATCTCCAAAAAGATCATAACAAGAGCCAATATTGTTGGACTAAAATTAACTCCTATAATCAAAGACGTTAAAGAAACGATTATAGCCATTACATAATATGCATTAGATTTATATAACCATCCAAAAGGTAATAAGTGCGCTCCAAATATTATAGCTAATATCATAACTAATTTTTCAGGAACTGCTTGATAAATCCATATAGCAATCAAAATATATAAAATTTGATTACAGGAAAATATTATACCTAAATTATTTAATGGGTTATCTTTGGTTGAAAATTCTGCCTTAACTAATTTCGAGATTAGAAAAGCCAATGGTAAAAGTACTGCAGTAAAACAAAATGTTAATAAATTTCTAGTTGATATATCATTTATCGGAAGCAACCATATTATAAAAATTGAACTCCAAATAATTATTGATGCAAGGATAAAATGTAAACCTCGCTTCCCTCGCAGTGCTATATCATCTCTCGATGTATTTATTTCCAAAAAACTCAGCTCCTATTAATATGTTTCCAATATAATATATAACATTTTTTAGAATAATTTTCTATTACTTTTTTTAATTTTTACCATTCAAAGATATTTCATCCATCTAGATGGTTATACCGTTGATTAAATCTCATTTTTACTTCTTTAATTTAAGAGATATAGTATCGTGGCTCATCACCATAACGTGTGGTTAATTTCCGTTCCGACTGGGTGCTTACCTAGTGGTGTCTAACCTTTACTCCAATCAACTTATATACAAGTTGTATATTTTTAGAAATACAATAATTTAACATAGCCCCCTAAGTAAAACTACAGATACAATTTATACTGTATAAGAGGTGTTTCCTTGTTTAAATAAAATTCGCTCCCGTTTCTACTAATTTCTTTAAAACCTAACTTGTCCATCATTTTTCTTGAACGATAATTAGTTTCATGTGTTTCACTATAAAATTTTGTAATACTAAACTTCTCGAACGCATAATTAATAAACATTCGGGTTACGGTAGTTCCTATACCCTTTCCCCACAACTGACTTTCACCAATAGCAATACCTATTTCTGCACGGCTATTTTGAATCTCTGCTAAATCTACATAACCAATTAATCTTTTCTCATATTCAATTCCTAAGCGAATAAAATCCTTACGATCCATATTCACACAGCATTGCCACCAATTATATAATTCTTCTTCATCCCGATTTTTTTCCCACCCATTAGCTTCACAAAACTTTTCGTCCATACTCCAATGAAGAACAAATTTATAATCATCACTTTTTAAAGGCCTAAAAACTATTTTTTTAGCATCCTCAAACATATTTGATTTTAACTCCTGTCCTTTTCTTTTTTCGAAATACTCATATTTTTAATTATGCAAAAGATGGTGCGAAAATCTAATTAACATTGTATTATTCCTTTAATCTTTTGGAATGTTCAAAAGTTATGCTGACCTTCCATCTAGTTTTTATCTAATGTTTATTTTAAAAATAAAAAGAGAATTTTAAGAACCAACTTCCTAGTCCCAATCCATATAAAAACTCACCTTTAGCTTTTCTTGCCCACAATCTGGACAATCTAGAACATCACTTTGATTAATATCGACTAAAGGCTTTGACGACATTTGAGTATTACATCGAGGACAAGTATGAGTGTTCGTGTAAGATTGGGTTCCTGACTTCATATGTAAATGTGCTTTATTTAATAGGTAACAACAATTCTGACAAACATATAGACCGACGTAGCATTCAAAAGACGTTTCCTTGTTATTAATAAACTCTCTAATGTATTGCCGACCTTCTTCTTCCTCATACCATTCTAAAATCGAACTCAAGTTTATATACCTAAATCCAATTCCTAAAAAAACATTTTGATTGTAAGAGCAATGTCCACAGCTCAAATTACAAGCTTCTCCCATAAATCTCAAAGACCTCTCTTATTCATTTTAGATGGAAAACAATACAGAGAAATTTTAACACAAATATCCAGATTTTAAAGGTGTTATTCCATAAAATGGACTGTTTGTGAAATAAAAAAAATCGTATTTAAGGTATTGATACCTTAAATACGATTTTATATAAATGGTCTCAAATGGATACCGCTATATTATTCGATAGCAGTAATAACTCTCAATGTTTCCATCTTGTTTCTTTGAAAGAAAGTTTGATTAAAACCACCTTATAAACATTTATCTGGCCCTTCAGGTGTTGGCTCTATTGCTGCTGGTAAGGCTTTCCGTCTTTTAGAACAAAAGCAGTTTTACTTTCCACACCTGTAGCAGATATAGACTTTATACCATATGTGTATACTTTACTTTTATTTGCAATAGTATCTACATAAATAGTATTACCTTGTGTGTTATAAACCACGTCTACTATATTTTTAACGTCTTCATATGATCCTTCTTTTGTTCCATCAAATCGGTATATTACATATTTCCTTGGTTGAGTACTATTTTCATCTGTAATAGTAAGCTTCATGCCGAAAGACTCTTTACTCAATTTAACATCAGTTGGACATAAAGGTATTGCAGAGTCTTTCCAATAAATTGTAGGTGTTAAAGCTTTATAATTGTATAGTTGCTGATTTAGATAAGAAGCATATCCAAGAGCGTTATTGTTAATACTTCTTAGAGAAAAATGCATTTGTCCTTGAGCATTTTTATTTGCTCTGTTGGCGATTACTTGGCTGATAAGTTCCGTCTTATTATTCCATGCAGTATCAGAATCATTTCCAACTTTATGATTAGCCATGCCAATATATAGATTAACAGGATGGACTTTTGCGTACGTTTGAACTTCTCTTCCCCACCAATCTAATAAAACAGAGTAATTTGCTGCTTTATGATTTCTGGACCAATAGATTTGAGGAGCAATATAATCGATACTTCCATCTTTAATCCACTGTCTTGTATCAGCATAAAGATCATCGTAGTTACTCATTCCATTCGTGTTACTACCAGTAGAATCTTGCCCTTTGTTTCGCCAAATTCCAAACGGTGATATTCCATATTGAACATGAGGTTTAATTGCCTTAATACTTGCATAAACCTTTTTTACTAATTGATTAACATTATTTCTGCGCCAGTCTTCAATATTCTTGAATGAGCCACCATACTTTTTAAAAGTTTGTTGATCTTGAAAAGTCTCTCCTTTTATTTTATAAGGATAGAAGTAATCATCCATATGTACAGCGTCGATATCATAGTTGCTTACTAATTCTTCTATGGTTGATAATAAGTAATTTTGAACTTCCGGCAAACCAGGATCTAAATAGTATTGTTTACCGTATTTCACTACCCAATTAGGATTTTTACGGGCTACATTATCGGCAGCAAGATTAGACAAAGATTGCGAAGGCATAGTGACCCTATATGGGTTTACCCAAGCATGAAGTTCTAATCCTCGCTTATGTGCTTCGTCCAGCATTATTTGCAATGGATCAAAACCCGGATTGGTCCCTTGTTTATTGCCTGTTATATACGATGACCATGGAGCAAGCTTAGACGGGTACAGTGCATCATTTAATGGCTTAACTTGAAAAATAACTGTATTAAAGTTATCAGCTTTTAATTTGTCTAAGGTACTTTGAACCCATTGAGTATATTGGGTTTTACTCATACCTGCCTTCATATCAATATTAGATACTGTTGCAATCCAGGCTGCACGCATTTCATTTTGAGGTAGTGAATTAGCTGTAGCCTTTTGATTTGTAAAAACAGGGATAAGTAAAAGTAAAACAAAAAAAGTTACTATGCACTTTCCAAAAAAATTTTTAAACATAATTAATGAAATCTCTCCTTTTAATTTTCAGCTATTAAAACCTAGCTGTTACTATAACCTAAGTAAATACCATATCAGCCTATTCTATAAAAGTAGGAACTGATTTATCCTTCCAAAAAGTGTCTTACAGTAATTAGGTCTGTATCATTTTATCAGTAGGACCCTCTATTGGTAATTTCGATTGTTTGCGAAGCTCGTTGGAAAATTTTATTCTTGTTTCTTCGCTCACTATATAATACCACAAATCCCCAATTATTCTCCCTTCACCGGTAATTTCCATTTGTTTAATATTCTTGACGCCAATTTTATGAGAGCGTTGAATAGCAATCATTTGGTCAATTGTTAAGTTCGTTTGATAAAAGTGGACCATACGGTGGAAGGATTGGAAGAAATTCTTCACAAGATAAACATCAGTTTTAACATAAATGTCCAATAAAAAAATCATCTCAAAGGATAACTAACGAGATGATTTTTACCAAACTTTATTACAAATTATCAATCTTTATTATAAACGATCAATCTTTTTTACAAAGCTACATTGGTGTTTAATTTCGAGGCATCGACCTTGTATGCAACCCTATCGTACCGAGGCGCTTGTTTTTTTTGCAAAGACCTAATTTAGCAGTTTGAAAGATTTATTAATATTCAAATCACCGTACAGTTGGTCAAACAGCTTGCCGTCTTTCGACTGGGGAGCAAACGGATTGGACTGCGGTACCGTATACACATACACCATGCCGTTGGCTTTTGTAATGACGCTCCCTACAGGCGGGCCTTCTTCGCTGGAGAGGCGACTCCAATCATTTTTGGAAAATACGGAGATCATCAGCAGCATCTCAGTATCTTTTCCATTTTTCGCAGTATAATCGAACTGCACTACATGCTTAGCCGATGGCATGATTTGATTTGCATTTTTTCCTGAATATTGGCTTGTTTTGTAATGTCCGTTCCATGAAACAGGCAATTTAAAAATGAAGTTTGCCTGAGAATTCGTGTATAGTTCTTGGTTATCCGCCAAAACATTTTTGAGTTTTTTTCCTTCCCAAGTTAAGATCAGATGATCCACGTATCCACCATTTCCTCCTTGAGGGGCAGTTACGATAATATCGTTCACTTTGTTGCCCGTATAGTCACTAATAATCAAGTTTGGCTCTCGGGCGGATTCCCCATACATTTTTCCATCCGTCCCTTTGGACAACCAATCATATTTTATATATTTTTTAGTTTTTCCCTCCTGCACGATGATGGATAAATCATTCGCATAGGCATCCAGTTTGCCATCAATCTTTTCTTTTGTACCCACCAATATCACATTGTCCTTAACTGAATTACCGTCAATATCGGACACCTTGCAGTCGAGTACATACGTATTTTCCTTAAGTTTAAGTTCGGGTACTCTAAATTTTTGACCAATTTCTACTTTTGGCAACGTTTTTTCGGATTGCTGAGCCACCACTTTTGAATCTGAAGCTGCCTGTTTTGCCAACGAAACTTGTGGCGCCCCGATTCCAACTGCACAAATTAAACCTGCCAATGCTAAATAAGGAATTTTCTTTATGTATTGCTTCTTCATTTTCTAAACCTCCATTTATTCATTTTGTCTCTACAAAAGTAAGACGTATGAGGTCCTCTAAAAAGTTTGTTTTTGGATTGGAGGAGAAAGAAATCTTTTTTTATAAGTAGTACCTAAAAGGGGTAACCTCAGGTAAATGCGGATTTACAACGATAAGGAAAGCCAAATATAAAAAAGCCTAATTTCTCGGTGATGTAAGTGAGAAATTAGGCTTTAGTTACTTCATAAAAGCGTCCTTTTGTTGAATAGAATGACTCGCATTTTATTTAACAACTTTATTATTTTTCAAACGACATTAGTGTGAATTAAACAACCTATTTGTCATTTAACATATCTTTTGTTGATTTGGAATAAAGTTTAATTAAAATTTTGCTGCAAACGTTGATTTCAAAATAAAATAAACCCACGTATTTTGAAAAAAGATTGAGCAAAATGGATTCTTTTATTTTTGAAATACCTTTTCATTTTATAAAAAAGTTTAATCAAAACTCACTTATAATTTTTTTGAAAAAGTCAAATTTCCTCACCTTTTTTACAAACATCGTAACTTTATTTTAAAGCCACAGCTGTACTTCCAGTATCAGCAATTGTTCATTTTGGGTAGGTTAAAATTAACAATAAAAACTACAAATAGTTCTTACTTGAACGAAAAACTATTTGTGCTAGACAGTCAGTGGGGGATTTTTGGTCTTTTTACCGTGTAGATGGATCTGGTGTTCAGCAGAAAGCCCGTGCCAACGAACATCCATCCCCTATCGCCTTTCACCGCTGGTAATAGCTACAGCAACGTACACAACAAATGTTTAAAACCAATTCAAAGGAATATACTATAACTGAGGTGTATTTATTTGAAAAAAATTATTACATTTTTTATGTTGCCATGTTTTCTTTTTTGGTTTTCAAGTGCAAAAGCCGATTTACCTTATTTAGTACCTAAGTGCCCAAATACTAAAACATTTGCTGAAACATCTATAAATAATAAAAATGAACTTTTAATGAAATTAAATGAAATAGTGCCCATAGCTTATCCCGATAAAATGTATAAAGAGTGGAATGTGTTGGAAATTGAACCTTTATATAAAGCTCAAGGAATTAATTATGACAAGGTATACTACAAAATGGTTGAAAAGTTATGTAACAAGGAAGTTGCGGAAAATTCTTGGTTGGTTGAGTTAGAATTTCCCAAGTTTTTACCTAGTGCAAGTGCTTCTACTGGAATTATGTTTGTAGTGAAGGATAAGGAAAAAGGTTGGTACGTCTGGTATACTTACAGATAATGAACTATCTAACCTAATAATATAACACGCCCCTTACATAATATTGTAAAGGGGCGTGTTACTTTTCATATTATATAAATATTTTAACTTTAAGAAATAAAATTATGAAGTTAAAATCTAAAAATTTTAGTTGCTTTAATCCTGTTACTCTTTTGATCTAGCAAACCGATTACTTGAATAAAATCACCTTTTTGTACTACTCCCTCTTTCGCAAGGACTTTTACATTGCTTCCCTCTTCGATTAAATCAATGTCAGGATCCAAATCAACATTATCATTATTATTCAAAATTAATGTGTTTTCATAGATCCCCTGTACATTACTCGTGACGTTAACAATATTAGCCCAAATAATCTCTACCAATAGAACATCATCCGATTTTTTTGTGCCACGGGCGTAAAAGAAATCATTTTCTTGTAGGTCATTAATCTTTTTTCCTCTCTTTCCTTTCCAAATGATAGACTGCGTATTTAAAGAAAGAATGGAGATTTCCTTATTTGATGTGACAAAAATCTTATCTTCCTTAATTTCCTTTATAATACCTGTAACAATAAAAGTTTCGTTGTTATTCATATTATTCTCCTCCATTTTTATGAATATTCAACCCTGACTGTCATAGTTCCATGGTCTAAATCACCTAAAGCAGCGAATGCTGTTGGTGATAGATCAATTAATCTGCCTTGAAAATAATTTTGTTTACAATACACTCCTGTATCACTACAATAATTACTCATAGCAGGACCACAATCTGCTATATTTACATTTACTGATTTGTTGCTACAAGGCTGAGAAACGAGTAATTGACTCCCGCAATTTAGTTTGACCAAGGGTTTATTGCATCCAGTTAGATCGCAGGTTCCCGAATTCATTTGAAACACATGAGGATATGCTGCCACATTTTTATTGTTATCCCACGTTCCACACATTCCTTTGTTTGTAGTCCTGTTCCATGAAGCAATACCATTGTAACCAGCCATCGTTGTATTCCTCCTAATTCTTATTTTTTAAACCTCTTTAAATCTGGAGGTGGTATTCGGATTTGAACCGAAAACTAAAGGTTTTTGGACACTTTAGTTTTTCCTTATTTGAACCACCAAAAATTATTTATGAAGATGATAAGGTACTAAATCTATTCCATTTTTTTCTTTATAGAATTCTTTAATTTTTATTATTTGTTTAGTAGTATCTAAGGCCAAACCTTGGAGCAATTCAATTTCTTCAGAAGAGGTATTGCTATCTATGCAATTCACATAAAATGACTGGCAACCTCTGGCCTTTTGAATACACTTGAAAACATGATTAGGTATTGTCATTAACTCCCCCCCTTTCCATTTAATCTTATTAGGGTCTTTATTATTTAAAAGTGGTTTAATACTGATAAAAACAACCATATCGGGAATAAATGTTAGATTTTATTGTATAAAAAGTTAATAAACAATCTTATATGGAGAAATATACATATATTTCAGAAAAGATATAAACAACACCTGAACCTCGACCTTCTTTAATCCATTTTTCGATTTTAGATTTTCTTGCTTGTTTAGACATAAAAAAACACCCCTTTAGAAAGGGGCATTTCATCGCAAATTTTTTACAACCGTCGCGACTTTATTTTAAACATCGTATCTTTTTTACAAACATCGCAACTTTATTTCAAATCTACATCTTTTTTTGTGAATTATATTTAATGCTGTCATAAATATTAAGTATTTTAAGCCAATTTATAAAGGAATTATGTCATTTTTTTTAATAACAACTGTCATAACTCCCCATTTCTATAATTCATACTGTCATAAACTGTTTCTGATACCTCTAAAAAAGAGAATTTTTATTGTTTGTGTTAGAGGTTTTATCTCTCTCTAAATCAGCTAATATATTTTTTATCAATGAAGAAATTCCTTTATATACTCCACTAGAGCTAGTTAATGTCTTTTTGGTAACTCCTAAATATTCACTTAAAAGAGAGTAATCAACCTTACCATATTGTTTATAAATTTGAATTATGGCTTTTTCTACATTCTTTCTTCTTATTAATTTTTGTTCAGATTTATTTTCTTTTGCTGAATTAGAAATAAACTGTGCTATTTCCGGATATTTATTTTTCATAATTCTTACTGATATCCCTAAAAACACATATACTTCATGTACTAATATGGGTTCTTCATGATTTTTTTTATTTTTAATATATTCATTTATTTTATCGAGAATAAATGACTTTACTTCATTCTCTTTATTTATTTTATTCATTAATTTTGCCTCATTAATATTCTTACTCAGGTTATGATATTGCAAGGTTCTATCCGTTATACCTAAACTAGCTGCTACTTCTTTTACAGATATCTCTATATCATTTTCATCTAGATGCCTAATCACCCTGTTCACATCATTTTTTAATTTCCCTCTTTTTTTTCTATTTGTTGCTCGTGAATTTTCCTCTAAGTATATGTATTGTTGTACCTCGGGATGCCAGTAATAATAATAGGTTGATAAAACATCCCACCCAAAAAGTTTTAATGCTTGTCTAGTTAGCGATTCTTTCATTCTCCAAAAGGGCTTTAATAAAACAAAATTGTTTATTAATGTACTACCACTTATTTCCTTTACTCTATCTTCTATATTTAAATTATTTTTACGAAATGGATTATAACGATAGATATATCCCATATAGAAATATAATTTATTAGACTTTATTTTAAGTTGCTCAATTATTTGTTTTTCAGAAAAACCCATATCTATTGAGTTATTAATTTCCTCTAATAAATCCTTTGAAATATTTGTATTCTCCCATTTTGATAGTTCCTTACTAAAACCTACCTTTATCCAGCAATCTGTACACGCACATACTTGATGATAGAGATGTTCTTTAGGCACATATTTCCCATTAGAAAATTTCATATCTACCATTTTATGAACTGTGCCATAAGATTCACACCACTCTGATTTACAATTAACAACCTGAATTTTCTTATCATTTGCTTTATTTAGTAATCTCCTCATAAAAGATATTGGAACTTTTAAACACATTAAATTGCTTATTTCAATGTTTAATTCTCTCAATGTATCTAATATAAATCCTAATCTTATGGTGTCATTAGATTTATTTCTCACAATTTTTAATAATCTTTGGGCTTGCGAAGGAGAAAAGAAGGGGTGTTTCTTATAATTTATCCGTACTGTAGTCGGAGTGGTTAAATATAATAATATAACTGCTATTTTTCGATGTATTGGTTGAAACATCTCTGAATAGTCTCTTTTCAAACAATTTGAAATTTCAAACAAACTATTCCAATCCCTATATATCCGTAATTGCTTGTTTATTATATCAATATCGTGGATAGGTTCTGCTATCTCATCAAACAACAATTCACTACAACAATTGCATTTTAGATGTTCTAAAAGGTTTTTTTTTACGTATGGTTGTTCACTTCCACATCTATGACATTTTAATTCTATCCTAGTTAAATGTTTATAACACATATGTATCTCTTCAACTTGCCATAAAAGTTGAAATGCTCCATTCTCCATTAGACAGCTTCTGCAAAATCGACGGTGTTTGAGCTCAATCTCTTTACCAAAAATCCTTTTTCCAACTGCTCCAGGATAAAAAAAGCTAACTATTGGCTCAAAAGAATGTAATACCAATTCGTCAGCTTGAATATTTAATAAATTTGATAAATCATTTAATTGTACAATATCACTTGGAAATAAGTCTAACTTATGAGATTTATTCCTATCAACTTTATATAATTCTTGGTTCTTTACCAATTGCCATATTTCAACAATACTGGTGATAGCATTTAGATTTGCTGTCCTAATGAGATAGCTTGATAAAGACTCCCCCTCTATCAATTTAGCCCTAATAGTGAATCTTTTTCTAAATTTCATGAAACTCTCCTTCCAAATTTAATCTTTATATTGAGATACTATTGGTTCTTTAAGAGTGCCCAATCTATCTGCTATAAATCGGGTTAATTCCTTATCCTTTTTCCATAAAACTGTCCTTCTAATTTCTAAGTATTCATATAATCCTTTAGAGGAGATATTTTCGGAACACGTATCAATAAGATAAAACTCTACTTTATTTTTTATTTCCTCTCTTAAATGATTTAACCTTAATTCTCTTTGCTGCCTTTTCACTTTTGCTATATACTTATTCCCTCCCCAATTACGGATAGTTTCAGGGGAGACTTTTAATTTAGTACTTACATTCTTAATTGTAATATCCTCGTTCATTTCAACCATACTATCTACAGTATTCTTCACTAATAAAAACTGTGAGTTATTGTTTGAATTATAGTTTCTTTTATTCGAGCAATTTCCTCTAGTATGCAATTCATTTATTACATCAATATGATATCTATAAATTAAAAACTCATTGTAATTTTCCCATATGTTCCATCTTCTAATTTTCTTTAATCCATCACCTTCCCTAATCCTATTAAGAATCTTTTTAAATTTATTTGAATCCACTATAATGTCTACAGAGCAGGCACAGTTATTAAACATACTCCTACTTATGAAATAACAAATACACCTTTTTATTTTATCAATTGACATTTTCAAACTAGTGGCAAGTTGTTTCAAACTGCTACTTGATGTATTAACAGTAATAAATTCTTTATATGCGTGAATAAAATATGTTCGTTCTACAAGCTGATCATCAAGATTTAATGCATATTCACAACCACACTTAGTACAAAGAAGATAATATTTTAATTCTGTCCCATCTTTTTTCTTTTTCTTGCTGGTTCCAGTTTTAACTAAAGATCCAAACTCTCCGAAAGAAGAACACCAAGGAGCCATACATGAAACATTATCTATTTTCTTTTTAGTTTGAAGTCCTGTTATAAAAGTATTCGGAACATTCAGTTTAAAAAATTGCTCCAAACTATAGTTTTGTTCTTTTAAAATATTCAATACAATACTCATGTGCAAATTTTTCCGACATCCATTTGTACTTCTTACATGCTGAAGCAAGACAGATAATGAAGCATGTTTGTTCAAATTTCTGGTAACTAATGATCTATCTAAATCCAATTTAAATTCATTCAATAAATACAATAAATTAAGTGGTATCTGATTAGTATGAATAGATTGAGCTTTATCTCCCAATAAGAACTCCCAAGATTTTATTAAATGAGTGTTTATTTCTACATGTACTTTTTTATCAAGTATAGATTTGCAATTTTTCAAAGCAAAATTACAATGAGGACATAAACCAATAACATATACTTCCTTATAGAGAATATCTTTATTGCAATTGTGACACTTATTTATAAGAAATTTATTATGTTTTAAACAGCCATTAACGCCTTCTACTTTCCATAAAATCCTATAATAAATATTTTCCTTTAGACAATCTGGACAATAATATAGCTTTTTCCTAATTATATCTGTGAAACTTCGTACTCTGGAGAAATTTTCACCAGTAAATTTCTTTATAACCTTTAAAAACGTTTTATTGAGCAGTATCGTTTTATCTAAATTATTAATCTCTGCTATTTTTCCAATATCAAGAATACTTAATGGATAAAAATCAATCAGATCTAAATCATTTTTTTGTGGATAATGTGAAGTACTGATATTAAAACTGGAACAGAATTTTAAAACATCAATACCATTAGCATTAGCTAATCTAATTAGTAAACTAGATAACAATTCATCCTCATAAGGTTTAACTCTTATTGTTAAGAATTCTGTCTTCAATAATAACCTCTCCAAAAGTTTTTAACACAATTATTCCCTTTTGGTATAGGTATATACTTCCTTCTTTAATGTTTCTCATCTAGAATATCATCAATAAAATCACCCTGTATTATTTTATACGCTTCATCCAGTGCATATGGCGATAAAATGGCATTATTGAAATCATTGAATGACTCTTGAAAAACACCTAGCAAATCATATGCTTCTTGAATAATAGGAACTAAATAGCCTACTTTTCCCTTACTTTGATAATGTAGGATTTGAGGTAGTCCCGTTTTTAAATCTCCTAGACCAATTTCCTTTGGAAATTTCAATTGTTCTTCTATCCTATTTAAATATAAACAAAATTCTTCATTACATTCTGTGAAACGATTGATGGAATGTGGTCGATATCTTGACTTATATTGCTCATCTAAGGTCCTTAATTCTGCTGCTTCAGGTGTACCCATTAAAACTAATGTAACATTCGTTTTGTTAGCCATATGTTTTATTGCATCCATAGCTGAATTTTTATTAATACCAGAGGTCTGTATATTATTTATTTCATCTATAATAACCATCTTCACTCTTTGCCTATCAATTAAATGATATGCACGAACCTTCAGATCATTTATCTTTGGTACTCCTCCTAAACGTGGAGAGCCTAACGCATATATTAGTTCATGATAAAATTCTAATAAGGTAAATGGGTGAGGAGCTTCCATATAAATTACTGGTTTAATATCAATTTCTGTACCGTCTTCTTCGGTAAGGGTATACCCTGGATATCTTTGAATATAGTTCTCCGCCATTTTAGTTTTACCCACATTTGATGCTCCTGTAATAAAAAGATGTCTAGTTTTCCCTATCCTTTTAATATGAGAATCCATAACTTTATAAATTGACTCAGCATTAGGAAGATCTACATTTAAATTCAAGACTCTATCAGCAAACTCCGAAAAAGGATTAGTTGTTGAGTTAATTACCATTTTTCCACTTCCTTAATTTTTATCCGAACTTTCATTGAAAATTTTAATTGCATTAGCCATAAGTTGTTCATAGGTAAGTTTATTGTTCTTATTAACCTTTTCTTTTTGATTTAAATTAGTTACCTCAACTTCCCATTCCATTCGTTCCAATTGTTGTCTCGTTCTTCTATTTGTCTTATACATTTTTTCAATATCTTTATGAAGAGCTGCTTTTGCCTGAAGAATTTGTTCTTCTGTAGCAATTTTATTCCTTCTTATTTCTCCCTTGTCCTTTAAATTCTTCAACAACAATTTATAAGTATAAGCATTCATCCCTTGAACAGATTCATAAGGAGGATAAACAATATTAATCCTTACATAATAATTATCATTTGGAGGTTTTATATATATGTAAGAAATATCATCAATGTCATATTTCACTCTATACTTTACCTCCCTTTTATCTATTAGGTGAGATAATGAATTTGATCTATAAATTCGATTATCAATCCGGACGCCATCCCTAGTATAAGGTTTATATAGTGATGGTAATAACGATACCTTAAATAAATCTTCTTCTTCTGGTTCTATAAATTCAGGTAATCCTCTCTTCTTTAGCCCCTCAAGAAAACGTGCCATTGGCGAATTACAATCTAATGGTAGCCCTTCGTGCTTTTTAAAATGATAGATATCCGTTATATACTTAGTTAAAATTTCCTTAACATTTTCAACACTCAATAAAGCATTTTCTGATGAATCATACTCACCTTTTTGAAAAATATTACTTTTGGTCGTACCATGTAAATTGTGTAAAACCTGTGTATTTATTGTACCAATCAATCTCTCAATAGTACCTCCATATCTAGGCGTTGCTATTGGGCGGAACCTAATATTCGACTTTAGTGTTTCATTAACTAAACGCTTAATGGCAAGATTATTAAATTCTGAACCATTATCAAATTGTATAGTGTTTGGAATACCAAAAATCTCCCAATCATTAAAGGTTCCATATTGTTCTTTTGTATTTTTAAAAAGGACCCCTTGTTGAATTGCCTTTCTAACCCTATTTGCAGAAGGAGGCTCAAACGAAATATACATACACCAAACCATTCTTGAATATACATCAATTCCTAATGTTATCCACGGTCTCCCTTTAATAACACCATTTTTTTCGTCAATTACCTCAATATCCATTCGGGTATGATCAATTTCTACTAAATGCAGTGGATAAAGTGCTTCATTATTAGCAAAACCTCTATTTACTTCTTCATACTTATTTATTGACTTTGTTCCAAACCTCATTCTTTCAACTACTTTAGTCGAGATCCTTTCAAATATTTTATACATGGTCTCTTTTTTTATAGGTGGGATCCCATTAATTGAACATTTAATATTAATTAAATCAATAATTTTCGCTTTACTTTTACGTTGAAGTGTCAAATAATCATTTTCAATTACTTCTTTAATTATTGGTATATATTCATCACTCAAACGAATTTGAATTTGATCTAGTATCATCTCTGGATGTTCAGGGTGATTAATTATTAAGGTTTTATTATCATTACGGTATTTATATCCTGTTCCTGCATTAGATATTAACCCTTCTTCACCAAATGAAGGATTCTCATGAGCGACTTTACGATAATTTGATAAATATCTTTTTATTGTTCTGTCTGAAAGAGAATATTTTATTGCTAAACTCTCTATTAATAATTCTTGTTTTATTTTCTCTGGATCATCATTTTCATTTAATAAGTCTTTATATTTCTCAAGAAACTCTACAAAAGATGGAAAATGATTTTGTTTTAATTTTTCTAGTAATAACAAAGGTCTAATAATTTTCAACCGTTTTGATACTTCTTCTCTTTTCTTTTCATCTAAAGAATCTAAAACTGAAAAATAAACATTATTGTCTTTTTCAATAAATCTTTGGACTGATCTTTCTGCATGAAAAGATGGGTTTGTTATTAACTCAAAATAATTAATGGATATTGCATCTCCACTAGTATTTTTCCTTTTTAAAGTAATGATAGGTGGGTCAATTGCCAAAATTATATATGTCATACCATAATAAGTTACTTCCCCATTTAATTTTAATTCACTAATATTCAAATAACTCACCATCCAAATTCAGATATGGTAATAGCTGTTCGTTTAGCTTTTTTAACTTAACTTCACTATACTGGTCGATTTCCTTTGTAATATTGATTTGTAAAATTCCTGTGGCAATAAGATGATAGATAGCTGGCATTACTAGTAGGGGGTTCACTTTAGGATAGAAACTAGAAGCAAGTTCGTCTATTGTTACATCCTCCATATGTTCTACTCGATAAATTATTTCAGGTATCCATTCATCAAACCCCTTTCGTTTACGGATAGCTCCTTGTAAAAATTTAATATTATACAAAATCTTTTGTGGTAGTTTCTTTGGATAAATAACTTTGTATTCCCACTGCCTTTTAGCTGAGTATTCTTGACATATTTTATTTATAAAATCATGTTTTTTACTTTCCTGTGGAATCTCTTTGATTTGAAATATCGTTGGTTTAAATCCATTACCAAATACCAATACATCCGGAATATGTACCCAGTTTTTTCTATCCCCATCTTTTGAAAGATAAGGAATTTCAATTTCTAATGGTTGTACATAATATCGCTCTACTTCTCTCGCCAGTTCTAAGAAAAAATAAAATAAACATTCTCCCATCGATTCATACTCAATTGTCCTTTCCATTTTATTGCTGTAAAAAGAACCGGCAATATGGTGTATTTTCCAACTTAATTTATTGCTAACTCTCCTTTTTGGAAAATACTCAAACTCATTTTCTTCCCAGTGTTCATTTTGTATATTTTTCTTTGACATTGGACCTCCAAAATACTTATACCAAGAATATGCTCTACCTAAAAAACATTTAAACAAAATATGGATAATAATATCGTTACACATATTGTAATATATTTTTATGAATTTTTTAAATATTTAAAATAAAAAACGTAATTTCATCTTTACTTTAGTTCAAATTAAGCCTAGACATACTTGCCCCGAGTGTTTCTCCTAATTTTTTTAAAATAAAAATAAAAAACACAAGTAAAATTGGATGTAAATTCCCATTTTGACTCGTGCTTTAATTTTCAAACCACTAACATATGAAGAAAGTGCGCTTTTTCTATATTTTTTCTAGCAAGTCCGAATTAAATTCATTTAAACAATGAGAAATCACTTAGAGAATAAAAAAATAAAAGTAAAAAAGAGTTGATGTTTTTAACGACAACTCTTTTTACAAAAATTACTTTAATTTTTCCAACTACTTTGTCTGTTTCAACTTAAATTCTTCCCAACCGAAACTCTTTAAATCATCAAACAACTCTTGGTCTGCCAAGTCCCTTGGTATAGCTATCGCACATAAATGTGTTGGTCGACTGAGAGCCACATAAGCAAGCTTTAATGCTTTCTTTGTCTCTTTTTTTTGTTCTACATCTATAATCGTCTCTGGATCTATATAATTTCCTTTTAAATAGTCCTTCAACAAATGCAATATTTTAAACTCTTTTCTATTTTTTCTCTTAAAGTCTGTTAATATAGAATTCAACACCATTAATGTGGAACGATGCGTCTCTCCTTTTACAGAATGTATTGTTCCTATATAAAATTCTTTAATATCTATAGGTTCTGCTTTTAATCTTTCTTTCTCTAATAATCTAATTTCTAAACGAAAAGATTCGATTCTTTTCTTTAAATCAACTATAACAACCGTATTTTCTGTAACTGCTACTTCTTCTGTTACTACTAATTCCTCAGTTATTACTAATTCCTCAGTTATTACTAATTCTTCTGTTACCACCAATTCTTCTGTTACTAACAATTCTTCCATAACAGTTGGAGCTTCTTCATTTTTACTATCTCCTATGTCTTTAAGTAATAAGTTCAAAGCTTTATATATCTTACCTTCTAAGTTCCCAAAACTTTTATCTTCTAGTAGTATATCTCTAACTATTTGGCTAATTAACTCTTTACATTCAATATTTAAATCTAATAGCTCTTTAACCATGTTAGTAGATATATCTAGTTCTTTAGAAAATAATTTTAGCAACCAAATATAAGAAATTTTTATATTATGGAAATTCTTCTTAATATTCCCTAATGGTCTAGAATAACTTTTAAACAATGTCGTTAAGTCCGGGTGTGTCAAGGAAACTATAGCGTCCTTTTTTAATGATTTTTTAAAATCTACAGATTTACTTTCTAAATGTAAAATCAATTTTTTATAGCTTTCTTGCAAATCTTCCTCATTATCATAAACAAAAAAATGTGGTTTAAAAGAATCCACGAGATTCAACGAATTAAAGCTGTCATATTTTTCTATACACACATTCTTTACAATTTTAGCTATCTCCGTTCCAAATCTAGATGTATCTGAAATATCAATTTTGGGTATCGCAGCTAATTCCTTTGTTGGTTCCCAGACATCCTCATTATTATCATATATATTATATAAAGCTTGATATGGATCACCATATCTTTGAAAAACAAGATTTTTATTATTGTAAAATAAGCCATTTAATAATTCATATTGGATCTTATTAGTATCTTGAGCTTCGTCTAGTAAAACAAAATCAAACCTATTGGCAATTGATAATCTTAATTCATTTTTATATTTTTTAAAGTACCATTCTGATAATTCTAAACATTGTGTATGTGTTAAATATCCATTTACAAACAACCTTTTCACTGATTCATTTAGAGCCCATTTATAGTAATTATTAGGCTCACTACTTATAGTAAATGTTAGATCTTCATGTATTGTAGTTTTTACATTATTAGAAAATACGTTAGGAGGGGTATAACTATAGTTTGTCGGCTTTAACCATTCGAAATTTTCATTAAACTTTTCTTTATATTCATCCTCATCGAGAATTCTTAGATTCTTTTTTCCTATTACTGTATAAATAGCTTTTTTTGAAAAAAAGCTATTTATAAAATCTTGAATAGTTCCAATAAAGTTAGGATAGCCAATTTGATTAAAACCTAATTGCTCCAATCTCATTTTAATTTCATCCACTGCAACATTTGTATGTGTAATTAAACAAATTCCTTTATTGTTATACTCATTACGTTTTAACATTAGAGCACACTTTGCAGTTAATACCGTTGTTTTACCAGCACCAGGCCCTGCTACAATATTTATTGAATTATTATTTAAAAGTGCACTTTTTTGTTGAGGGGAAAATTTAAATCCTTTTAATATTTTTTCTTCTAGAAAATCAAGATAGACTTGCTCATTCATTATTCTATCTCCTCTTGATAAGTCTTTGAAGCATGTTTGATTGCACTGACTAGATATTCTAAATGTGGATCTTTTAGAATTGCTTCTCTTAAAATACTTTTTTCTTTTTGGCTCAAATCAGTTATCTTAGTTGCTAACAACTGTGCTACTTCAGCTTTAGACACATTCTTATCGTTTAAGGGTTTGAAAATTTTATAAGCTGCTTTTTCTTTATTTAACGTAGTACCTTCAATTTCCGCAAGAGTTTCTTCAAATTCTAAATCTACATCTTGCCCTTGGATTTCATAAATACTCTCATATAAAAGTCTTGCTAAAACGCTTAATGATAAACTATATTCTAAGGTCCATTTTGGAGCAATGTTTACAGTAAGATTACAATCATAGTCTTTACGGTACCTTTCCAATAAATTTGATTGCTTCTTTATATTCAGTTGCTCTATATAATCAAATGTAATTTCTTTCCCTATAATAGCGGTTAATTCATCTTCATTTGCTTTTAAAACTTTAAATTTAAAGTCTTTTGCTAATTTTCTTAAGGTAGAATAATCTTCTCCAAAATAGTCCATTTTCAACTTCTCTTTTTCTTCTTCTATATGTGATAATATTTTGTCTAACTCCGATTCATTATCAATTCGAAATATAACCTTTGATACTCCTTCTTCTTCATAATATATATGAGGAATAACATCTACATCTGTGATAATAGATACAGGCATATTTAAAGAAGGAAATCCCAATTCCTTTGTCCAAAGAGATGTTCTAGAAAATAGCTTTATATATCTTTCAAAGGAAGTACCTCTGACATTTACTAAAGAAACCCCGTTTTTATACATAGGGAATCCTATTACATCTGCCAAAGCAGGTAATAATAACATTTCAGATTCTCCTTCTACCAAGATAATCCCTTTGGCAAAGAATAGATTACTTTTTGTAGAGTCTAAAAATCTTTCTAAGAATTTATAATCCATAGATTCCAATTTTGTAAACTCTTCTCCCATAGGATACGCATAATTACTATGTAATAAAATTATATTTTTAGGATCTATTGATGCTATTAAATTAGGACTATGAGAAGTTAAAATAAATTGACTAATATTCTGCTTCTCTTCTAATTCCTTTTCCAAGAATTTAATTAATCTTATTTGTGCTTGTGTATGCAAATGTGCCTCTATTTCTTCAATTAATGTTATCTGAGGCCCAATAATTTCTTTTTCTGAAAGATAATTATTCATTAATAATAATTCTGTAGCTATGAAAAGTAAGTTTTGATTTCCTAAGCCTAGATTAATATCTTCTGTATTGAGACTTAATTTCCTAAGTATCGATGTAAGATCTGTTTTTGTAACAGCGAATTTCGCCTTCGATTTACTTTGTTCAGCATTGTCATAAAAATCTTTTAATAATGTCTCAATATCTGTTAATAGTGAATGACCAGTTACATAATCAGTTTCGAAATAATTTTCAACTTGTTTATTTGCTTCTTGCATAACCTTTACTAACTGGTGGTCTACTTCTTTTTTACCTTTGAAAGTAGGGTGAGCTTTAAGAATATTTGCCAATCTAGATTTAAAGCCCGGTTTTAATTCAGCACTTGCGTCACGAAGCGGTTTTAAATATGTAGTTTTTAAAAACTCTTTTGCTTTACTGTCTAGCCTACTCTCGAAAATTTCATCTCCGCCCAATAATTTCTTTTCAATATACTCAGTACCATTTTCATTTATTCTTTTTTCTACCCTTAAAGCTACTCTTAGTTTATAGTTTTTCTTTTCATCAAATGATAACCATTCTAAGAAGGAACCTGCCTCTTTATCTGTTAACCCTCCAAAGACTCCCTCTATACAAAAATCGTTTACATATTCATCCTTAGATGGACTATAAAAATCTTCTTGGTTAATTCTTTCAAATTCATCACTTACACTACCTAATAAATACCTAATCCCATCTATTATTGCTGTTTTCCCTGCATCATTTTCCCCCACTAGTATATTAAAATTTGGATTAAAATATACTGTAATACCTGCAGAATTATCTTCTTTAACTTTATACTTTCGAAAATTATAAAGACTTATACTTTCTAAATACACTGTTACTCCTCCTTTTATAAATCTAAAAATAGACACTTTAATTATATACCACTTTATACAAAATATACTATTTTCCCCATCTTTATTTTAGAAACGTATTGGCCTTTTTTGAATAATAAAAAACAATCTCTTGCAGCAATCAGACTGTAAGAGATTGTTTATAGTTAAGATATAAGAAATAAAAGGGCACCTGAAATGAACCATTCCTTTACAGTTGCCCTCATTCCATCGTGTAACTTCTATTCTTTTAAAAATTATAGGTGAGTCCTTTAGAATCCAATATGAACTCTTTATCAGCATATTGAGAACTTAGATGACTATGTGTAGCCATTATGATAGTCATTTGATTCTCGCATAGTCTCTTAAACAGGTTAAACACTAAAATTGTAGTATCTTCATCTAATGAACCTGTAGGCTCATCCGCTATTAACAATTTAGGTTTTTTAATTAATGCTCTGATAATACCTACTCTTTGTCTTTCTCCCCCGGATAACTTTTCGATTTTCTTATCAAGTAAGTGTTCGATTTTTAAATACATGCTAAGCTCATCGATATAGGAATTAATTTGTTTTTCATCATATTTTTCCAAAAATAATGGTACCAATATATTTTCTCGTACTGTACATTTACGAATCATTGGATTGTATTGTGAAATGTATCCCATTTGACTTCCCCTTATCTCAGAAAGTTTGTCCGAGTTTAGTTCATGCATTGGGGTATTACAAAAGATATATTTACCGCTATCAGATTTTTCAAGACCAGCCAGTATGTTTAGGAGCGTACTCTTACCTACGCCACTTGGCCCCTTTATCGAGATGAATTGATTATCCTCAATTTCTAAATTAATATTATTTAATATTTTTTTTTCATTATACATTTTTATTATACTATTTAATGAAATCAAGCCTATTTTAATCACCCTTTAACTTTTCAATTACATTAGTTGTTGCTAATAATTTGCTTACTAAAACATTAGCAACAACACCCAATAATAGCCATACAATTAATCCTGCGAATACTAAGATAGATAAAATCGAAGTATTTTCTAACAATATAACGGTTAACAACAACGCCAAGGCTATACCAATCCCAGTGTGGGTTAAAAATTCTACTTGAATAGTTTGTTTAATTTTATTATTAGTAATACCATTGATAATGTAAACTAAATAGGTATCAAATTCTCTTTTGATCGTACTCTTAACTAAGAAATATAAAGCGATCAGAATTAAAACAAATACAACACCTGAAATTGTATAGATAATTGTCTGATTTGAGTCAATCATTGTGTGTAAAAGATTAACTGATAAAGAATTTGCTCCAATAATTTGATAGTCACTAAAACCTGTGACTTTTTCTATCTCAGCTATTTCTTTCTTTACTTCAAGTGGGTTTAATTGGGTAACTAAGTTACTATTGGTTTGACTCAATAGAAGAGCCTTTACAAAAGTTTCACCCACTTCTTTTTTTCGTAACAGTTCTGAAGGATTTTCAGAGAAAGATAAAGAAGGCAAGATGATAAAACGATTTATTAATTGTTGTGGTTCTTGTTTTGTGAAAATAGAGGTATTTTCCTTAGCAAAGCCAATGACTTCACCTACGAAATGCTCTCCATAATAATACAGTTCAAGTTTGTCATTCAATTCATAGTATTTATTATAGTCAGATCCTAGAATTATAGGTATTGAGTTATTCCCAGGTGTATAAAGATAAGAACTATCATCAAATCTCTTTCCTTCTGCAAATTCAAAGACATTATAATCAAATACCGATTTATTAACTTGTATAGCTTTGCTTGCACGATATGAGTTACCATCTAAATCAAAGAGTGCATCACTTAATTCACTTTCATAATAAGCTGCGAACTTTTCATCATTGGGATATTCTTTTAAGCCTATTGGTTGCCATACAGTACTATAAACATCAACTTTATTATTCTCTAATATATGATTCTTGAATTCATTGAGGACATCATAATTTTGAACCTCTTTAAAAAATTCAATTTCCCGCTCATTAATAAGCATGTCCGTAATTTGATACATGTTTTGATTGTTGAATTTCTTCGCTGAGTTAATTTCTATTTTTGAAATATTTATATTGATCAACATAACAAATAGAACTAGGGAAAATATAAATGAGAGTAACATTGTAAATAGTTTAAACACTTTTTTATTTTTAATTTTAAATCTGGCTGAGTTCAAAATGATCTTACTCCTTTTTTAATCAAGGCCTTTGTTAATAGTAAACACGCTAAAAAATATACTATAAAGAATATTAGCATGTAAGAAATTGATAAGTACAACCACTTGTTACCCCAAAGTGAGTAGAAGTTGTTAATCATTATCAGTAATAAAGATTCAAGTACTATAACGATTAATACTACAATAAATTCTTTCTTGAAAATTTTTCTAAATATTACGTGGGATTTCCCTCCTGATAGATATAAAATCTGAACAAATGATTTTTTATTTTTAATGGAATAAAAGAGTGTAGCAGTATGAACTAATATTACAAGAATTATAGTAATAATTAAGAATGCTTCTACCAAAATATTCGATTTTAGTATGTAGGTCCCACTTTCTTCAGCATCAATTATTTTATAGTTAACATCCGGGAAGATTTCTGGTATTAATTTAATCGCTTCCCTATCTTCTACGTTAAGAGTAAACCTCTTTCCATTTTCTAAGTTAATATTTAAAGACTCTGATATATACCAGATATGACTATTTAATATATAAGATTTTGGAGTATCAAATTCTCCAATAATACGTCTTTTCATGTTTTCCGAAAGATCATCTACTGGGGAAAGACTTCCTTTTATAACATATTCCTCTGAAATATTTTCTTTTTGATATTTTATAGGCGGTAATTTAACCGATTTATTAATAAAAACATACCTTAGCATGGGGTTTTCAGAATTATGTTGCATCAACAAATAGGGTTTTTCTAATTCAATATCCAAAGAAGATTCTTCTGTACTGATAATGAAATCTACCGCATTTTTATGGACATATCCATTGTTAATCATATTTACATAGTTGAGAGAGTTCATAATATAAAGCAAGGACGCGATGCTACTAAATGATATAAAAGTAAGAAAGATAAATTTACGTGATAATGAATTATTTTTCATATACATACTTAATGAAAGAAAGGGATAATCAACCGACTACCCCTTCCCCCCTAAATATTACCTTCCGTAATAACTTTTAGCAACCCAATTAAGATCTCCAGTATGCCAGCCGCTAGTTGCTTTCGATGTATCACCTATATTCCATTGACGATCACTATCTGCCTCAACTTTTTTGCCAGCTTCGTAACGAGCTCTAGTGTAATGGGTTCCAGTCCATACTGTTTTTGCATGAGTACGCTCCATAACTGTTGAACCTGAATTTTTTCGCTCTTTAGTTGCATTATGGTCAGCACCATCATCACTTGCAAATAAAGACATACCATCATTTTGTGGGAAGTTACTGAAATAACCCGTATCTTCACTCCAGCCACCATAAATAGTTGCTTCTTCTTCAGTTGCAGCAGCATTTGCAGTAGCTATTGTGCCTAAACTTAGTGTAAGAGCACCAGCCATAATCCATTTAGTAATTTTCATATCCAACACTCCTTATGTAAAATTACATAATTACCAATTTTAAAATAAAATGTATTAACATTGGTAATTATGTAATTATTATATTAAGCCAGATATATTGTAATGTCAATTACATTTTTAGTATAATTTTGTAAAATAGTTTAACTTTGTGATCTTTAGTGTTTTTTATACCTAACTCATCTGCAATGACTATTGTTTCTTCCAACGGCGATAAAGGAATTTTTCCCGAAAATCAATTTACAAAATCTGAAAATTCAGTTAAATAAATTGGTTTTGTTCTAAATACGATAATTTTTTGAAATTTAATTATCTATATCACGATAAGAAAATAATATCTCTTTTAAGTGGTGAATTTTGAGTATAATTATAAAAAATTATATTGTTTGTATTTTAAATCTATCCTTATTTTTATAGATAAAAAACCAAAACTAAGATGGGCATACTAAATAAGCGTTTAGATTTTTAGCTTATTTAATTGCTTCATAGTAGTTTTGGTTTTACTCATCCAATTAATAAAGTCGAAAAAGGCAATTTTATTTATTCAGTTTAATTTATCAAATTACATAAGTGTATTAGCGTATTTTATGTTTTCATATTTTTTGTACATTTCTTACTTTATTTGTTCTATATAATATCAAGATAGAACTTTATCGTAATGTATTTTTTTGTAACTCAACAATTATATTTAAAATGATAAAGTGACAACATTAATTATAATTTTTGCTGCTATATTCAACTGTATATGTTATTTATTTAATAATTAAAAAACATTTTAAGAAAAACAAAAACCCTGATACAGCTACGACTACACTGTATCAAGGTTTATTTTTGGATGTCACATCTTCTTATATATTTATGACAAATATAATTATAAATTGTGACAGTATTAGTTATAACTCACATTTTTATACATTCTCATCACTTACTCAACAGTCACTGATTTAGCCAAGTTACGTGGTTTATCCACATCACAGCGGCGGTGTAGTGCTGCGTAATAGCTGATTAATTGTAATGGCACTACAGATACAAGTGGTGTTAGTAATTCATGTACATGAGGGATTACTAAACGGTCACCGTCTTCGTCTACGCCAGCCATCGCGATAATGCATGGATATGCTCCACGTGCAGCTACCTCTTTGACGTTACCACGGATGTTTAATCCTACTGCTGCTTGTGTTACAAGAGCAAACACTGGTGTACCTTCTTCGATTAAGGCAATCGTACCGTGTTTTAATTCGCCCCCTGCAAAACCTTCTGCTTGGATGTAAGAGATTTCTTTTAGCTTTAAAGCACCTTCAAGGCTTACATAGAAGTCTATGTTACGGCCGATGAAGAATGCGTTGCGTGCGATTTTTAAGTAGTCCTCTGCGATATCCTCTAATACATCTTTTGAATCGATAATTGTTTGAATACCGTTTGCCGCAATCGCAAGCTCTTGTTTTAAATCGAATTCTAAGCCTTTGCCATTAGCTTTCGCAGTTACATATGCTGCTAGAGCAAGTACAGCTACCTGTGCTACATACGCTTTTGTTGAAGCTACTGCAATTTCTGGACCTGCATGTAATAAAAGCGTATGATCCGCTTCACGTGATAGTGTAGAGCCAGGTACATTTGTCACTGTTAACGTTGGGTAGCCAAGCTCTTTAATTTTTACAAGTACTTGACGGCTATCTGCTGTTTCACCTGATTGTGTAATAAAGATGAACAATGGTTTTTCTGATAGTAACGGCATATTGTAGCCGAATTCACTTGAAATATGAACTTCTACTGGGATACCGGCCATTTTTTCAAAATATTCCTTACCGATTAAGCCTGCATGATAGCTTGTGCCGGCTGCAATAATGTATAGGCGGTCTGCTGCTTGTAACGCTTCTAAAATATTAGCGTCGATTGTTAATTCGCCATTTTCGCCTTCGTATGCTTGAATAATTTTACGAATAACTGTTGGCTGTTCATCCATTTCTTTAAGCATATAGTGAGGGTAAGTACCTTTTTCAATATCGCTCATATCAAGCTCTGCTGTATATGGTGCACGCTCTACTACTGTACCGTCTATTTTCGTAATTTCAACTTTAGCTTTGTGTACGATTACGACCTCTTTATCGTGTAATTCCACATATTGATCTGTTACTTGTAGCATCGCCATCGCATCTGAAGCTACAACATTGAAGCCGTCACCAACACCTACTAAAAGTGGTGATTTGTTTTTCGCAACGAAAATTGTGTCAGCCTCTTCTGCATCTAAAAGAGCTAATGCGTAAGAGCCGTGTAATAAAGATAAAGTTTTGCGGAACGCCTCAGCTGTGCTTAGACCTTCTTTCACAAATAGCTCTACTAATTGCACGATAACCTCTGTATCTGTATCAGATTTCATCGGAATGCCTTTTAAATAAGTTTTTTGTAATAAATGATAGTTTTCAATAACACCATTATGCACTAGCGTAAAACGTCCTGATGTACTTTGATGAGGGTGCGCATTTAAACGGTTTGGCACACCATGAGTTGCCCAACGTGTATGACCAATACCAATTTTAGCAGCAACGTCTTCGTCTACAGCTTCACGTAAATCTGCAATACGTCCTTTTTCTTTGAAGACTGTTACACCTTCTTCATTGCGTACTGCAATACCCGCTGAGTCATAGCCACGGTATTCTAGTTTCTCTAAACCTTTTAATAAAATTTCCTTTGCATCTGATTCACCAATATATCCTACAATTCCACACATAAATTTCTTATCCTCCGATATTGTCAATTTGACGCAATGACAAATTTGACCTCTACCTATCGAATTTTTTTATGAATGTAAAAGCCATGCTTAATTTTTTAATAAAATAAGCATACAAATACATGCACATTATCAACATTCAGCCGTCTGAATAGTTATCGTTCGATACGAGAGGTTTCTCTATTTATCTATTGCTTTAACTATACCTTCTCCATTTTCTGTACATTCAATCACTCAAATGCTTTCAAAATGAAAAGTGACAATCGGGTATGTCGATCGGGAGGCATCCGCCGAATTTTCGATAAACCTCCACCTCGTCTGCTGAAGATACTTTCGTCCAATTTCTTCAGCTCAGGCGCTATAATTGTTTTCCGCTTTTGCGCTTTCTTCCTTCCCTCCTTATGCGCTCGTTAAATGATAAGGTCGGACCTCATCTTCAACTTCACTATCATACTCAATCATATGCTATACGTCAAATTTTCGTTATAAAAAACACCTACTTATCCTCCTTTTTAGTGACAAAATGTAGACAAACATCTGCTATAAAACAACAATTGGAAATTCCTATTAAAAATATGATGCTAAGTCTCTGCGCTCTAGCAATCTTTTTCTCTTAGAAGGAAAGAAAATTCGCCAGTAACTTTGAGGAATCTGAGGATTTAAATGATGCTTTCAGCAGTATTACGAAACTCGTAATCCCGCAGATTTTGAGGCGATTGGTGGATTCCTGTTTTTAGGATTAAGTATCGGGGGATTAATTGGCTTTCTAACAGGTGGTGGCTATGAAGCATTTTTTTATAGAGGGTTGGATTGACACTGTTATTGGACTTGGGCAAACTACCAATGCCATTATAGCGTTAAAAAGAAGTAGGGTTGTTGTAATAAAATTTAGTACTTAAAGGCACAGGTAAATTCGCTTGTGCCTTTTATGATTAATCTTCTTTACTTTCCAATAATTTTACGATTTCTCGATTAAATGCCGGCAGATCCTCCGGTGTACGACTCGTTACTAATTGTTTTTGGCAAACAAATACTTCCTCGTCATGGAATATCGCACCCGCATTTTCTAAATCTACTCGAATCGATTTGTAGCCCGTTGTGTCTCGACCATTTAATGTTTTTGCTGTAATGAGGAGTTGAGGTCCATGACAAATAGCAAAGGTCGGTTTCATATCATCCATAAATTCCTTTACAAATGCCACAATACGATCATCAACGCGTAATATATCCGGAGAAAAACCACCTGGGATGAACAAGGCATCGAATTCAGAAGCCGTTACCTCATCGATAGCTTTATCAATTTTCACCTTCTCTCCATGTTTACCCTCTACCTCAATGCCAGCTGTCGTATCAATCGTAATTAGTTCATGACCTGCCGCTTCTAACGCTCCCTTTGGACTCGTAAATTCAGCGTCCTCAAACATATTAGTAATCACTGTAGCAATTTTAGCCATTACAATACAACTCCTTGTTAATGTGACTCTATACTAATGTTCCCATTCTCTTCAAAAACATTCATTTCGTCGGCGAGCTTTCAATACTTGAAGCACAAAGGCGTTCTATCCGTCACTTTTGCTTTTCTATCCATCATTTCGATAGTTCTATCCACAACTTTCGCTTTTCTATCCATCACTTTCTTGTGCCTAATAAAAAACCCGACTTCCTATTAAAGGAAATCGAGTTAATCAATATCGCCTTGGCGTAATTGTTGCTGTCGCTTCGCTTTCGCACAGAAAACATTTGTTGTTGCTGTCGCTACGTTTGCACTACGCTTTCGCACAGAAAACATTTGTTGCTGTCGCTACAGACAAACAATGTGTCCGGAGGCTTTATCTTCATTCAGTAGGCGTTTATCACCAACGGAATGAAGATAAACTGTTTATTCTGTTAAACCCATTTCAGCACGGACAACATCTGCAATACGCTCTACGTAACGCTCGCAGTCTGCCTCTGTAGCCGCTTCCACCATTACTCGTACAAGTGGCTCTGTACCAGAAGGACGCACTAGAACGCGACCGTTACCAGCCATCTCTGCTTCTACCTCAGCAATCACTGCAGCAACCTTTTCATTCTCCGTCACGGCATGCTTGTCTGTTACACGTACGTTGACTAAACGTTGTGGGAAAATTTTCATTTCAGATGCAAGCTCTGACAGCTTTTTGCCTGTAGCTTTCATAATGTTGACAAGCTGAATACCTGTTAATAAGCCATCACCAGTTGTATTAAAGTCTAGGAAAACAATATGACCTGATTGCTCGCCACCTAAATTATAATCATTAGCACGCATTTCTTCTACGACATAACGATCACCTACAGCTGTTTGTACACTATGCATATCATTATCTTCAACAGCTTTGTAGAAGCCCATATTACTCATAACTGTCGACACGATTGTTTGCTTTTTCAAACGACCAACTGTATTCAAATGCTTCCCAATGATGAACATAATTTGGTCACCATCAACAATAGTACCTTTTTCATCTACTGCGATTAAACGGTCACCATCGCCATCGAATGCTAAGCCAACATGAGCACCCTTTTCTGTAACAAATTTAGCTAAGCCCTCTGGATGTGTTGAACCAACACCGTCATTAATATTTAAACCTGTTGGTGAGGCACCCATCGTTGAAATATCAGCTTCTAAATCTGCAAATAGATGTGTAGCTAGTGAAGACGTAGCACCATGCGCACAATCTAATGCTACATGGATACCATCAAATTCTTCATCCACTGTTTGTTTTAAGTATTGAATATATTTTTGTCCACCCTCGAAGTAGTCGCTTACAGAGCCTAAATCAGCCCCGATTGGACGTGGCAATGTATCCTCTTGTGCATCTAGTATCGCTTCGATTTCAGCTTCTTGCGCATCTGTTAGCTTAAAGCCATCAGGACCGAAAAATTTAATACCATTGTCAGCAACTGGGTTATGTGAAGCTGAAATCATGACGCCTGCATCTGCGCTCATAATTCGAGTAAGGTAAGCCACACCTGGTGTAGAAATAACACCAAGACGCATCACCTCTACGCCGATTGATAAAAGACCAGCTACAAGTGCACCTTCAAGCATTTCACCTGAAATACGTGTGTCACGACCGATTAAAACCTTTGGACGGTCAGTTGCATCCTTCGTTAAAACATAGCCACCTACGCGGCCAAGTTTAAATGCAAACTCCGGTGTTAATTCACTATTCGCGACGCCACGGACGCCATCTGTTCCAAAATATTTACCCATTTTGATTATTCTCTCCTTCAATGCAAGACGGAGGTCATGCTTGTCTACACTGACAACTAACTAGACCGCTCATCTGCTTACTTTTGGAAAAGTCTATTTTCGTTCATTTACTGGTAACTATTAATTATGCCCCTATGCAAATTTTATCCGGCTTGTAATGAGTTACACTTTCTAATCAGCACAGATTAATTTAGCATAGGGTATTTTGATTTTAGCCTGAGTACTTTGTTTTCGTTAGTGTTTCAAAACCGAAAATGAATACCCTTACCGAAAGAGAACGAAATCTCTACTGAATCAAAATAAAATTATAGTCAGTTATTGTTTAAGAATCAATATCTTCTGTTTTCTCAGTAGGCGTGTGATCCTCAGAAGGAGTGCTAGATTCCTCTGATGGAGGCGCCGGATTAGGCTTAGGTTTAGTATCAGGTTTAGTATCTGGCTTAGTGTCAGGCTTAGTATCCGGTGTTGGTGTAGGAGCAGGTGTTGTAGTCGTTGTTGTAGTCGTTGTTGTTTTTTCCTGCTCTACCTGCGAAATATCTGCTTTCACTTTAATTTTCGGATCAGATACTTTTGTCACACCTTTTGGTAATTTCACATCAAATTCATAAGTTTTTGATTCTGTAATTTTTGATAGATCCACCTCTATTGGTATTGCCGTTAAAGCATCTAGGATAGATTTTCTACCATACACTTTCACCGTTGTAGGACTAAATGTTAATTTATTGACGGTAATACCATCCGCCGCTTTCCCTACTTCCTTAAGCACAACAGGCAACTCTCTACTGTATGCTCCAATATCTACTTGTACCTTCACCGTTTCTGGTTCAATCTTCACATCTAACTTATTTAAATCACGATCTAGTACTTTAACTGTCGCTTCCTGTGAGAACGGTTCTTTCAGGCCTTGCTCACCCGTTACAGTAGCTTTTACAGAGCTAATATTTTTAATAATACTTTTGGCACCTGTAACATACACCGTAGCTGGATTAGCAGTCATGCCCTTTAATATATAGCCTTCTTCAATTAAACGTTGATTCATCTCAGGGTCAACACGAAATTCCTGCGTGACCTTTTCCTCAATATTTACCTTTACAGTCGCTGGGTCTAATGTAACTTGCAACTTATCAGAAATATTCTCGTACTTCAGCTCTACGTTATGTTCACCAATTAGTAATTTACTTAAATCTGCGAATACGGAGAAATCCTTCGCTGTCTGTGCTTGTATAACAAGTGGCAACGGACCTTTTATCGTAACATCCACGGTCTTTGGTATGCCTGTAACAATGAGGTTCTGATCATCATAAAAAACATCTACTGGTACATCGCGAATTACCGCTGTTTGCTCATTTATTATTGTTTTATTTGAAGAAGACGATTCAGTACGTACGGAGAAAAATAGCAAAATAGCTAGAAATAATGCGATGATTCTTAACACCCGAGGGCTATCCATCATTTTATCCATTCTTTTTCCCCCTCCAAGTCAACTTAGAGGATGCATTTGATTCTTGCACTGCTCCGAACCACATTTTACGTAACAGTTCTTCGAATTCCTCTAGAGAAAGATTTCGATGTAGATTACCATTCAGTGAAATACTAATGGCGCCAGTTTCCTCTGATACGACAATAGTAATAGCATCTGTCACTTCACTTAAGCCAAGTGCAGCACGGTGGCGTGTCCCAAGCTCTTTGGAGATAAACGGGCTTTCAGAAAGCGGTAAATAACAAGCTGCTGCCGCTACTTTATCTTTCTGCATAATAACCGCTCCATCATGAAGTGGTGTATTAGGTATAAAGATGTTGATCAGTAACTCAGATGAGATATCAGCATCTAGACTTATACCTGTTTCGATATATTCATTTAGACCAGTTTCTTTCTCAATAGAAATTAACGCCCCAATACGACGTTTGGCCATATAACTAACAGATTTCTTCATGGCCTCAATAAGTCTCGTTTGCTCTTCCTCCTCTTGACTAGTTGAACGTTGGAATAGCTTTCCTCGACCAATTTGTTCAAGACCACGTCTTATCTCAGGTTGGAATATGATAATAATCGCCAAGAAACCGAACTCGATAACTTGCTTTAGCATCCAACCTAATGTTTGTAACCCTAAATAATCAGTAGCGATACGCGCAATAATAATTACGAAAATTCCTTTTAATAATTGGACAGCCTTCGTACCTTTAATGAGGGTTAAAATTTTGTAAACAACGTACCAAACAAGCAGTACATCTATGAAGTTAATAACAATATTCACGGGTGTTAAATCAGCGAATTGTTCGATAATTTGCATGTGGCATCCCCCACTTTTCATTGCGAATCCATACACATTTAAGTATAGCACATTCTTAACAAATGTAACTTTTTTCAAATAAAAAGTCTACTCAAAAGAGTAGACCTTTCAGCCTCTCACGTGCACTATCTTTTAGGACGTATAGAGTGTTATTTAGTTGCTTGTTTCTCTTCGAATGTCATGGCATCCTTTACTGAATTTTTGATCGTATACCAGAGCCATTCGAATGCTTCATCAATTTCCTCTATTTTACCTGAAACAACTGCTGAAGATGCCATATATTGTCCGTTAATAACTGTAACATTGCCATCCACTTCACCTTCAACAATTAAATCACCATTTTTAACAACAATGTCGCCTTTGACAACTTCCCCCTCCGGCACAATAACCGTCTGTCCTTCAACAACTAGGTTTGGTTGTTTAGTCACGGAGAAATGCTGGTCATCCATGAAAGTACCAAGTAAAGTTGCACTCATGAATAAACAAAAAACTGCTGCTGCCACAAAGAACGGATGCCGGCGAATCCATTTTTGCATGCCTACACGACTTTTGGGTTTCGGTAAACGAGCCATCACGGCTGCTTCAAAATGCGGAGGTGCTGTAATATGGGAAGCACTCTTCACAAAGGCGATTGTTTCACTCAATTCCTGCATCAATTGTTTACAATCACTGCATGTGTGCAAATGTTGTTTTAACTCTTGCTCATGCTCACGACTAATGTCACCATCTAAATAATCATGCATATAGTCTATTATATGCTCTGGACAAGTATTCATGACGCTTCCCCTCCTACAGATTGTTTAATTGCTTACGTAATGCTTCACGTCCGCGGTGAATTCTCGTTTTCACCGTTCCAAGAGGCATATCTAAAATCTCACTAATTTCCTGCAAAGATAATTCTTCAATATATTTCAATACTATAACCGAACGATATTTATCCGGCAAACATCCAATCTCATATTGAATTCGATCTTGTAGCTCCATTTGCTCTACCTGTTCCTCTGGTAGCTGGTCATCTGCTGCGATTTGCGAATACATATCAAGCCCCTCTGTACCAGCTACTTCCGCATCTAAATAGTAATCCGGCTTTTTCTTCCGAATACGGTCTATGCAGAGGTTTGTCGCTATGCGATAAAGCCACGTCGAAAATTTTCTTTTCTGATCAAAAGTATGCAAGTTCATATAGGCACGAACAAACGCTTCCTGTGCAATATCCTCAGATTCTTGCTTGTTCGATAACATCCTATAGCATACTTGGTACAGTTTGTGCTGATAGAGACTCACAATATCGGCAAATGCGTTTTGATCGCCTTTAAGCACTTGTTTTATTTTCTTGTTTACTAACGCATCCATTGTGTTGATTTCTCCACCTTTACAACTGTCTTATACTATACGACCCATTTATAAGAAAAGTTTCATTTTATTATTAATTATATCAAAAAATTTTTATACATTGTGGCAATAGGCAAATTTTTGTTAAATTTCTTTAAACTAGTGTTTCACCAAATAAAGAACCCATTAATGCAACGGCAACATCTGCTGTTCTATTCTTTTCATCTAAAATTGGATTAACCTCAACAAATTCTGCAGATGTTAGCATACCTGACTCCTGAATCATTTCCATCGCTAAATGACTTTCTCGATACGTAATACCACCAGGTACAGGTGTCCCCACCCCTGGAGTATACAGTGGATCTAACCCATCTAGATCGAGTGATAAATGCAGACCATCTACATTGCGCTCTCTTAAATAGGAAAGAGCATCTTCCATTACACGCGTCATACCAAGACGATCTACCTCGTGCATTGAGTACACCTTGATTCCTTGCTGACGAATCAATTCACGCTCACCTGGATCTACAGAACGTGCCCCAATAATAATGACGTTTTCAGGTTTAATTTTCGGTGCATAATTACGAATTTGCACTAAGCGTTCATGACCTAGTCCAATGCTAACAGCTAACGGCATCCCATGTATATTACCAGACGGTGTCGTTTCAGGTGTATTTAAGTCAGCATGCGCATCAAACCAAATAACGCCTAAGTTTTTGTAATGCTCCCCAAGCCCTGCAAGCGTTCCAATAGCAATACTATGATCACCACCAAATACAAGTGGAAACTTCTTCTGTTCCACCGCTTTATTTACATTATTTGCTAATGATGTACTTACATCAATTACTTCCTCTAAATTCAGTAGTTGTTTATCGACAATAGTGCCCTCTTGTTTCTGACTAACACGTATATCCCCTTGATCATGTACTTCATGACCAATTGCTCCCAAGCGTTCTACTACACCTGCATAGCGGATAGCACTTGGCCCCATATCGACTCCTCTACGTGTTTGTCCATAATCAGTTGGCACACCAATAATAGAAATATTTAGTTTATTCATTTTTTCATACCCCCTTTAAGTTGTAAGACTATTGTAAAGCCTATATCCACCTTGGCTCAACCTAACAACTTTCTGCATATTTATACAATTTAAATGGTATGAAGGTATATGAAGCTGCGGAACGCGAGTCCCCTTGTCGCATTCCGAGCAAAGCGGAGCAGAATGTGCAGTCAAGCACATATTTCGGTGAAGAGCCAGAAAAAAGACATAAAAAAATCTCCTGCTGTTTTCAGCAAGAGATTAGTATCTGTAGTTAATGTAACACTTTTGAATATGTATTATTTTATAAAAAAGTGAGCCATGAAGGACTCGAACCTTCGACCCTCTGATTAAAAGTCAGATGCTCTACCAACTGAGCTAATGGCTCATAAAAGAAAAATGGCTGGGGTACTAGGATTCGAACCTAGGCATGACGGAATCAAAATCCGTTGCCTTACCGCTTGGCTATACCCCAATCATTTATAAAAACTGGTGGAGGGGGACGGATTCGAACCGCCGAACCCTAAGGAGCGGATTTACAGTCCGCCGCGTTTAGCCACTTCGCTACCCCTCCGAAATAACACATTATGGTGGAGGATGACGGGCTCGAACCGCCGACCCTCTGCTTGTAAGGCAGATGCTCTCCCAGCTGAGCTAATCCTCCATAGAAACAGGTGTGTATTTCTTAACAGTTTATATTCTTTTTAAGCCTTTGCATTACTACAAAGTTTTTAAAATGGTGACCCCTACGGGATTCGAACCCGTGTTACCGCCGTGAAAGGGCGGTGTCTTAACCACTTGACCAAGGGGCCATCTATTAACGTCTCAAACAAGACAAGACTTATTGTAACACTATTTGCTTATTATTGCAACACTTTTTTGTAACTTTTTATATGTATAACTTCAACTTAAAAATGGGCAAAAAAATGGCTCCGAAGGCAGGACTCGAACCTGCGACAACCTGATTAACAGTCAGGTGCTACTACCAACTGAGCTACTTCGGAACAATAGTATTCAATTTGGTTTTTAAAACCTCTCAAGTACATTTATTATTATAGCAACCATTATAAATTATGCAATACTTTTCATGAAATTTTTTATATTTTTTGTCGAAGTTTTCCTAGACATCAACTAATACGATAATAGTTCTCTATTTAATCTAATATTTCTGTCTTATGTACAAAATATTCTTGCTGTATATTATTGTAATTGTTAAAATAGAAATAGTTTTATGAATTTTCTATTAGATTTATTTGGGGGAGGAATGTTCACATGGTAACAAATGATTTAATTGCACCAGAATTTTATAATATTACAGAGGAATTGGAGAAATTTTCTCAAGATAGTAATCGTCAAGCAATACGATGGCTAAATACTCAACAAGAGCGCCGAACAATTTCCTATGTTGAGCTTGTACAAAAAATGAATCAATACGCGCATGCCTTTACGAAGAAGGGGCTTCAAAAAGGAGATCGCGTATTAGTTATTATTCCACGTCTGCCTGAGGCTTACTTTGTCTTCCTTGGCTGTCTAAAGGCTGGTATTGTTCCTATTTCATGTTCAGAAATGTTACGTGCAAGTGATTTAGAATATCGTATGGAGCACTCTTCTGCAAGAGCCGTAATTGCCTATGAAGCGTTCACTAGTGAAGTTGATCGTATTACTTCTTCAGTAGAGGCTTTAAATAATAAATTGATCATTGGTACTGCTACAGGCGATTGGACATCTTTAGATGAATTGGCTAGTACACAGCCAGATACATTTACAGCAGCTGCCACAAAACGAGATGATATGGCATTTCTTTCTTATACATCTGGCACGACTGGCAAACCAAAAGGAGCTGTTCATTCGCACGGTTGGGGATATGCACATATTAGAACAGCCGCTTCTAAATGGCTTTGTGTACGCGAAGGTGATTTAGTATGGGCTACAGCAGCTCCAGGGTGGCAAAAATGGATTTGGAGCCCATTCTTATCTACTATTATGTTGGGTGCAACTGCATTTGTCTATCACGGAGGATTTGATGCAAAAACATACCTTCAACTGATTCAAGATGAGAAGGTCAATGTATTATGCTGTACGCCAACTGAATATCGAATTATGGCGAAGATTGATAATTTAAAAGACTATAATCTATCTTCCCTACGTAGTGCTGTTTCTGCTGGTGAACCTTTAAATCGACCTGTCATCGAAACATTTAAGAACAACTTTGGTCTTAAAGTGCGTGATGGCTATGGCCAAACGGAAAATACTTTATTAATCGGCACACTTGAAAATATCGAGTTACGTCCGGGATCAATGGGTGTTCCTACCCCGGGCAATATTGTGCGTATTATAGATCATGAAGGCAACGAGGTACCGATTGGAGAAGTCGGAGATATTGCTGTACACAAAACATCTCCTGCTCTATTTAAAGAGTACTACCGCGAGCCTGAACGTACACAAGCTGCCTTCCGTGGCGATTGGTATATTACTGGTGACCAAGCAAAATGTGATGAAGACGGTTACTTCTGGTTTGAAGGTCGAGGAGATGACATTATTATTTCATCAGGCTATACAATTGGTCCATTTGAGGTAGAGGATGCTTTAAATAAACATGAAGCTGTACAAGAATGTGCTGTTGTTGCAGCACCAGATGAAATTAGAGGAAATATAGTTAAAGCCTTCGTCATCTTGCGAGAAAGCTTCAGAGATCGAGATGAAGACGAGTTAACAAAAGAGCTACAGGAGCACGTTAAAGCATTAACAGCACCTTATAAATATCCTCGTAGTATTGTCTTTATTGATGAACTACCAAAAACAACGTCTGGCAAGATTCGTCGTATAGACCTACGAGCAGCAACTGTATAAAATATAATAAAAAAAGACATTTCATCGATCATTACTCGGTTGAAATGTCTTTTATATATATTACTATTTACTCTTTGCTATTCTTTAAAATAAGTTCCCCTATTGCTTTCGCTAAAAAACATTTGTTGCTGTCGCTTAGCTTTCGCACAGAAAAGATTTGCTGAATGAAGACAAAAAAAAGCCACTACTGAGTTTATCAGCAGCGACTTTTTGCGCCTAGCGACGTCCTACTCTCACAGGGGGAAGCCCCCAACTACCATCGGCGCTAAAGAGCTTAACTTCCGTGTTCGGTATGGGAACGGGTGTGACCTCTTTGCCATCATCACTAGAC
>NZ_JARVRU010000163.1:0-9832 GCF_030209535.1 Lysinibacillus sp. fls2-241-R2A-57 | reverse complement strand
TCGCACAGTTAAACAATTGTTGCTGTCGCTTCGCTTTCGCACAGTTAAACCATTGCTGAATGAAGATAAAAAGGCTCATATTATCCATAGGCATAGCAGTCTGTGAATAATATGAGCCTCTAGTTTACTAGTCAGCTTCGTTTTTTAATTCTTAGTAATATAATAAGAATAATAAAGAATTCGTTTTATTCTGTCAACGATTTATTTAATACTTAGCAAATGATTTTCATTCGATCACAACACACTTTCAATTTTTTGTTATTCCAAAAGGGCTCATCACAGCATCACAGATGAGACCATGGAGCGAAGCGGCTCATCGGATGCCCCAGCCGGAACATTATTTCCAAATAAATGTTATTTACTTAGTTTATTTAGGAAATATTAAAATGGCTATTATTATTAAAGAAAAAACCAGCTGTCGATTTTGTTACCGACAGCTGGTTTGCATCTTTATTTTATTCGAATTAATACGGTCTATAACGATGCCGTCTATATGGTGGATACGGTGGGTATGGTGGATAGTATGGATATTGATTAAATTGCGTTCCAAGTAACCCTCCTAAAAATCCTCCAAAAAACGGCGCACCGAAAGTCCAAAAGCCTCCTCCTGGGTAACCTCCGAAAAATGACATATGCTACCTCCCTTTTTACTCTATCGTATGAAGGAAGATACATATATCACATGTATATTGCCTACTCTATTTTTCTTCTCCTAAACGTTGCACAAAGTTTGCTAGTGTACGTACCATTACACCTGTACCACCTTTTGGGCCTAGGTCATGTACAGCAATAGCATCTGATGTTCCTGCAATATCTAAGTGAATCCATGGTGTATCACCAACAAACTCACCAACGAAGCCTCCACCAAAGATCATATGTCCATCACGACCAGGAGAGTTATTTAAATCAGCGACATCTGATTTACGAATTCGTTTTTTATCACTTTCTGTTAAAGGCATACGCCATACAAATTCATCCGTCTCTTGTGAAGCTTCCATGAAAGCCGCAAAGAATTCATCATCATTAGAAAGCGCACCTGTTTTATCCATCCCAAGTGCAGTAATCACTCCACCTGTTAACGTTGCAACATCGATAAGGGAAGTAACACCTTGTTGCTTAGCATATGTAGTAGCATCCGCTAATACAAAACGTCCCTCAGCATCGGTATTTAAAACTTCTACCGTTTTACCACTATATGTCGTAATGACATCGTCTGGCTTAAACGCTGTGCCAGATACCATATTATCAGTAGAACCAATAACGGCTACGACATTTTTATTAGGACGTAATTCGCCGATGATTTTCATGGCACCTAGTACTGCTGCCGCACCGCCCATATCGCCCTTCATGCCTACCATTGAATCTTTTGGCTTTAAGGAATAGCCACCTGTATCATACGTAACCCCTTTGCCGACAAGGCCAATTGGATCTTCAAAATTTTCAGTCGCTTTATACTTTAATGTTATTAAACGAGGTTCTTCATAGGAGCCTTGATTGACACTTAAAATACCGCCCATACCTAGTTCCTCTAGTTGTGCTTTATCTAAAATTTCAACTTCAAAATCATACTCCACTGCTAGAGATTCTGCATAATTAGCTAAATCTTTCGCTGTAAGTAGATTTGGTGGTAAATTGATTAAGCTACGTGCTTCGTTCACTGCATCTGCATAAATAACACCAACTTCAAAGCTTGCCACTACCTCATCTATGTCATCAACAGTAGTCACAAGATGAACACCGTCAATTCGCTTATCTACTTCATTGGAAGTTGTTTTGTAATGAGGAATTGAATAATAACCAAGACCTGTTCCTTCACCCGCTAAAAACGCAACATCTGCCACAGTAATAGTATCTGTCGTAAACGATTCAAGCCAAATTGAATATTCTTTAACTTTTAAGGCTCTAAGTTCCTTACCGACCAATCCAAAGGCTGCACGAACATCACCTTCTGTTAAGTTTTTACGTTCATCCAAACCAACAAATAAAATGCGTTTAAGATTTGAGTGGACTTTCACGAATGGCAATTTCGTAATTCTTTTTAGCTCTGTCGATACGTCCCCTGCACTAAGCCACGCATCAAGTGATTCTCCATAAAATGATGAGAAGCTTGCCCAATCCTGCATTTGCTCACGATGTTTAGTGACCCCTACTACTAACACCTCAGTAGAAATCGTTTCAAATGTTTTTGCTTCTTTTACAATATGCATGTAAATTCCTCCATTCAATATTTATTATACCTAAGTTTCAGAAAACACGTAATATTTGGCTTTTAGAAAATAATGAATGTTATAATAAAAGCAATTATAAGTGAAGGTTGTGATGATTATGAGTTTACTTCAAAATACCCCTTTACTCGTCGCCCTCTTTGCCGTTCTCTTTGCACAGTTTGTAAAAATCCCTATTCATTTTTTAATGACAAGACGAATTAACTGGGGCTTAATCACTTCCACTGGAGGTATGCCTAGCTCACACTCCGCTTCCGTAACAGGACTAACAACCTCTGTTGCCTATGAAACAGGGTTAGATTCCCCAATTTTTGCCGTAGCCGCTATGTTTTCATTTATCGTAATGTATGATGCGAGTGGAGTACGCTATCAGGCAGGTCAACATGCAGCTGTTTTAAATCAACTACGTAAGGACTTTCAACTACTGCTTCATGATTTTAAAAAATGGCCGCAAATGGATGGACAGGAAAAAATGGAAGAGCTAAAAACATTGTTGGGGCATAAAAGGAGTGAGGTATTTTTTGGGGCACTAACTGGAATTTTTATCGCCATCATAACCTACCAGTTTATTTTGTGAAAAGTTGACACATCCTCCTGTCGAGGCTGTGTTTTTTTGTTTATCGGAACACTTTTGTGATTTATCGGAATCATTTCGAGTTTTATCGGAAACTTTTCAAGATTTATCGGAAACATTCAAAAAAAAATCAGCGGATGTTTGGACACCCACTGAAAGAAGTTAAAACATTCGATATCCACTTTTACGTAAATAAATCATGACAATTCCAGCTACAATTGAGCCTGCAAAGCCACCAGATAAAATAGCAATATCTACAAATTGCAGTGCTTGCAACTTATCTAAAAGTGCTGGAAATGCGGAACCTGGTTTGAAAATATAATCAAAAAAGCTTACTTCATCGACAATAAAGATAACTACAATTGGATACACTATCGCCATTAACCATGTCATTCGTAGAAGCATATTCAATAAAAATCCGATACCAAAGAACATGACGAAAAATAACAAAATTGAAATGATTAACTGTACTATTGAAACTGGACCATCCATGTATGTATAACCTCCGTTTTCCTCTCATTAGTTTACATGATTACTACAACGCTTTCAATGAACATATCCTTGATTTCGCTTGTTCGTCATATTTAGGAAAATCATTAAGTACATTCCGTTACTGGGAGACGCTCCTTGGGGCAAAGCTCTTCCTCTGTCACATTATTTTTTAAAGAACAATCTATAAGAAGAATATCCAAATACATCCCCTGGATTAATACCTTCAATTCCCTCTAATTGGTGCCTTTCAAATTGGTTGGCTGCCATTTCCTTTAACATAACTGATGTCATTTCATCCTGTGCAAGCTCCTTTGGATACATCCATTTCGCTTCTAATAATTCATTTTCCTGAATGCAAATCTTCTGTTGCTCATCTTTCATCCGACAATAAAAAATCGCCATATTATCACTAATGTCACCACGAATTACACCCGTTCGAAAACCGATTAAGCCAGATACATAGCAATCGATACCTGTTTCTTCCTTTAATTCGCGAACAACCGCTTCATCCACGGTTTCACCAGCATCGACAAAACCAGCTGGTAATGACCATCTTCCTTTTAATCCGCTATAAGCCTTTTTGACAACTAGCCATTGACCTAGCTCATTTACAGTAACCCCTGCTACACCTAACCAAACTTTTCCTCTATCTTTTCTCATCATCATCACCTCTATAACACTATTATAACGGCCTATTTTCCATATATAGAAGTATTAATTCAGAATTTTATGGTTACTCCACAGTGCTAGTCATAAAATACTCGTGTACACCAATTTTGTAATTATGTTACACTCGTTACAATGACTGAATATTCCCTCATTTCAAAGGAGGAGAGTTTTTGTTAAATGAACTATCACCTAGTACAAAGTTTTTTATTACGGCGATCGTATTACTTTTAATATCGCCCATTATTATTTTCATGTTGCCATTAACTATTTCTCAAACATTTTATTTTAGTAGAGATAATATCGTGCTGATTACGCCAACAAACAACTTCACTATGCTTTTCTTAGCAATCGCATTAATTATTTTAACGTTCATCATGCTTGGATTCAAAAGAAATAAATACACCTATTTGATTACGATTATAGTAATTATGAGCAGTCTGGTTTTAGGCTATTTTTCTCTTGTAAGTTATATCGCTATACAGAAAACACAAATTATTTTTAAAGAATTTCATCATCAAACCACATATGAATGGCCGGATATTAAAGAAGTCATTTATGAATATGAAGTAGGTACAGTAGGCACTTATTATTTTCAAACTAAAAATAACGAAAAGTTTGTCATTGAAGAAAACGGGCAATTTGGCGGAGAGGAAAAAAGCGCCATTTACCATTTAGCAAATGAAAATGGCGCTACATTCGTAGAGCGTGAGAAGGTAGAGTAACTACTGGGTTAAAATCTAAGGAAAATCAACTGCTCATTTTCTATCCTGAATTTTTTAGTTTTTAAAACCAGCGCCAAAAAAAGCCTCTTTCGCATAGGACGAGAGAGGCTTGCCAACTTTTTTCGCAGCAGTATTTGGTCTACTTTCCCCAAATAGTGTATTACTTTTTTCATTCGTATATTCGTTTGCATCACTAAATCCAAAGAATCTTATGCTTTCAAATGCTCCAAATTCCAATTAAGCTTTAATATTTTTTTTAATTTGGTCACTTGATCTTCTCCTATAGTATTGATCAGCTGTTGTTCAATCTCAGCTTTATAATGTTCGTTCTTTTCAAAACAGTCTTGACCAAATTCAGTCATATGAATTGCTTTATGTTTTTTACTATGTTCGACATTGATAACCTTCACTAATCCTTTTGCTTCCAAACTTTTAATAAATTTATGGGTTGCTTGTCTTGAAAAATCAACATCCTTAGCTACTTCTGAAATCATAAGTTCCTTTTTATAAATTCTACCCAAAATATACCATTCTGAGTTTGAAATATAAATACTATGATGTTTATTCCACTTCTCTTCAGCAAGTCTTCGAAGTAGTTCGTGACGTTCGCTCAACAAATCAATTACATCTCGATTCTGCAATTTGTCCTTCAGCTAGTTCACCCTCATTCCATATTTTTCGTTATTAATATACAAAAAAACAACAGTAATCGTCAATCAAGTTGACAAATTTCTTTTAATTGCTTATAATTATTTTAGTCAACTAAGTTGACAAAAAAGTTTGTTGGAGGGAATATACATGTACAATGTTGGCGATGTAGTCATTTATTCATCACATGGACTTTGTTCTATTGAAGATATTTGTGAACAAACCTTTAACGACATTACTAAAACTTATTACGTTTTACAACCACTAAATGAACCACAATTAGTCATTCATACCCCTATTGACAATTCCAAAAAACACCTTAGAGACATTATTAAAAAAGAAGAAGCCCTCAAAATTTTACATTCATTCACATCACCTGGCGTCGAATGGATTGAACAAAACACTAATCGATTGAGATTTCATCTAGAAATAATTAAATCTGGTAATCGCCAAAAACAAGCAAACCTTTTAAACACATTGTTACGAAAAAAGCTCGAATATAGTGCGATTGAAAAAAAATTCCCTAACCAAGAAGAGAAATTACTGCAATCTTTACAAGATACCATTTTTTCAGAGTTCTCCATAGCTCTCAATAAATCATCAGATGAAATTTACGAATATGTATTAACACAGCTTCACTAACTGTGAATCATTAGTACATTAACAAGCCACGATTAGAAGAAATAATCGTGGCTTGTTTCCTATTAAAATGAATTTTAAATTCAAAAAGAAATACAAAAAGGTTCTACTCCACAATTTAAGCAATGTAATAATTCGTGTTTAAAATCTTCATTTTCTATTACTACCAAAGCATCCTCAATATCAAAAAATCCCACTTCTAAACTTTCAAAACTTATTTGTAACTCCCCGCCAATCGGAGTTGCTAGCCACCACATATTACAAATACTATTTTTTATTTCATGTGAAACACCACAAAATTTTATAATTTCGACTTCAATTCCAGTTTCCTCTTTTACTTCCCTAATAACTGTTTCTTTAATTGTTTCATTTATTTCAACACATCCACCTGGCAACTCCCAACCCCTAATCGGATCCTTTTTCAGCAGTATTTTATTTTGTTTATTTAACACAACAGCCCCTGATGTTAAGGTAAATTTGTGAATATAGATCCAACTCCTTTACTATTTAATTTACAAGTAATAAATAAGCAAAAATTCACCACATTACCTACTTGTGTTATATATAATACATTTTAATGACACATTAACTATATTCAATTCATTTTTATTAGGATGGTAAGAAATTGATGGTTGAAAAAACAACAATCACAAGTTTTAAATATCATTCTAAATGTCGTACGATTCAGTTCAAATCGGTACTTGTTACTATCAATCTCATTCGTTACACGTTTACTATACTGATTTCAATTACAAATATGTTATGCTATATTTTTCAATAGAATCAATATTCTGTCATTAACGAAGCTGAAATTTAAGGATAATAATTGAATTGAGGGATTACATTGATTAAATTAATTGACATTAGTAATAGAAATATCGCTAACGATGTATTATCTATTCAAATACCATCTTATGAGGTAGAAGCTAAAATAATCGGATACTCTGAAATACCACCATTGAAAGATAGCGTTGATACATTACTAAAATGCGAAGAAATTTTCTTTGGGTATTATGAAAATACAGAGCTTTGCGGCGCAATATCATTAAAAGTAGATAATAATGTTGCTAATATCCATAGATTAATTGTACATCCAAAGCATTTTAGAAAAGGAATTGCCCAGCTTCTTTTAAATTTCGCAATAAGTAATTTTGATGTTAAAAAAGTAGAAGTAGCGACCGGTTCGAAAAACACTCCTGCAGTTAATTTCTATCTAAAGAATGGCTTTGAAAAAACTAAAGAAGTTACAGTAAATGAACAATTATCTTTAACCTTTTTTGAAAAGAAATTATAAATCTTTATTGATGCTGAAAGATTCAACTCCAAAAATTTCAACATAACCTTTCTTATTCCCTACAACGCTCATTAAAGCTTTAAATTGTGATATTAGTAATCTCATGACGAAGAAAAAGCGCATGCCGAGTAATAATTGGCTGCGCTCTTTTTATTTACTTTGCTTTCTTATTCGTTTTCTTTTTCTTTTTCTTATACCACCACATATAAACACCAGTGAACATCAGTATAGATGGAGTAAGACCACCGATAGCATACAAAATTTTAGTAAATAAACCACCAAAACTACCGGTATGTAATGGAAAGTGCCATGTTTGATACGTAAGCCCACTATTAACATGTGGATCTAGCTTGCCCACTACTTTTCCGCTATACTGATCTAACCATACTTTTACATTTCCATTCCCTGGATCGAATGAACGGCTGAGACGAAATTCCACTGCGCCTTCCGGTGTTCCTTTTTCCACTTCTCCGGGTATTCTAACTTGCATAAGTGTTCCCTGAGGTACTGCTTTTTCAGCATTGCTTATCAATTCATCAAATGGAAGTTTACCACCTGGAAGGGGAGTTGAGATAAGCTGCTCTTCTGGAGGCATCACCTTTGCTTTTGCACCAAACCAACCAAAAATCATTTCATCATACGCAAAAAGTGCTCCTGTTAACGAAACAACCAATAAAAATGGAATGGAAACTCCACCAATGACTTTATGAAGATCATATTGCCGTACATAAGGGTTGGCAGCATTACGTCTTAAAATAAACCCACGTGTCCATTTTTTAATCCCCGGCCACCATAAATATAATCCTGATAATGTAATAAAAAAGAATATAAATCCAATCGTACCGATGATTTGCTCACCATTAAAATCTTTTAACAGAAGCTTTTCGTGAAACTCCGCTATTAGATTAAAAAATGCTTTATCCCCTAATGTTCCGTTTATGTATCCTGTTCCTGGATCGACAAATATGTTTTGTTGTTCTTCTCCTTCTTTGAGGCGGAATAGATAAACACCTCGAGCGTTTGGTTCACTTGGAGTGTATACACGGTCAATTTGACCATTTGGATATGCTTCTGATACAACCTGCATGGCTTCCTGGTACGTAACTTTTTCTCCTTCTGTTACTTTATACAGATCAGGATGCAGCATGCTGTTTAGTTCAGGTTCAAAGACTAGCAAACTTCCTGTTAAGCCAATTAGTACTATAAAAACCCCTGCTAGCATACTAAGCCATAAATGAATTTTTGAGATGATTCTACGTGTTTTAATATAAATGCCTTCTTTCCAAAAGTAGTATGAAATTATGAATGTAGTCAATACTATAAAGAGAATGATTCTCATTGTCAATAAGATATGATAAAAATCTTTTATTTTTATCAACAATTACATTTTCATTAAATAGTTATAAATATTCAAGCAATCAATTAGTAAATTAGTAGCAGTACATCATTTCATTAGGTTGGATATGCTAAGTTAAAAATCATTCTCCAAATACATTTCTTTCAAGTAGTGGACGCTTCTACTGTTAAATAACGCATATAATCAAAGCACATTTTCGATGTGATTTCTATAACATATCGAATCTTCTAATCATCCTCCAGTAGCCAATCGGTAAAATAACGCCAAGTGTTCTAATAATCCTCTTATGTCCTTCTTCGAATACCTTCGCCTATATTAGCAGTAATGAAATAATTCCATGCCTCAGACAAACCAATTCTATTAACGATCGTAATCGCTCCATTTTCACGTGTGCCCCTATTCTTGCTCTACGACGTTTAATAGAACGGTTTTCAGACATAAAAAAAGCGCTCCCTTCCGTATCGTTTTTCAATACGTAAGAAGCGCAGTTTAGCGTCACTATTCAAATATCCGATAAAAACCAACTAACAACTAGTCGGTGTACATACGTAAGCATGAAGTCCTACTGTCCGTTCAATTAATTAATCACAAACCTCAGGTGTACCTTCACGTTTTGCTGTTTTGAAAGACGTGCCACAGCCGCATGATGCGATTGCATTTGGATTGTCGATGGTGAAGCCTCCGCCCATTAGCGATTGTTTATAGTCAATTTTTGTCCCCATTATAATCGGCGCATCTTCACGGGAAACAAGAATTGTTAAACCATGTTGTACATCTTCAAAATCGTCTTCTTTTTTCTCTTTATCAAAATGCATGCCATACGATAGGCCGCTGCATCCGCCTCCATTAACAACTACTCGTAAAAAGGATCCTTGCTCTTCATTGTGCTCCATCATTTCATTAATGTGAAAGATGGCAGCTTCAGTAACTTCAATTACTTGCTTACTTGTCATCCCAATCACCTTCCTTCTTCTTATTATCATATCAATTTTGACTATTGTATGACAAACATTCAGCTTCGATAAGAATTTAGCTCATTACCAAAAGTTAAGAATGACATTTGTTAAAAAGTATACTATGTAGTTGATTGGAGTGGTGGCTGGGCGCCTTCTTGGGCTTACCCGATCACTTTTCACGGATACCTGATCACTTCTGATGCTTACCCGATCACTTTTCACGGATACCTGATCACTTCTGATGCTTACCCGATCA
>NZ_JARVRU010000062.1:0-9832 GCF_030209535.1 Lysinibacillus sp. fls2-241-R2A-57 | reverse complement strand
ATTCCTATGTCTATATGACAGATGCAGAAACGGCTATTGAAGTATTGCAAATCACTAGTGATGGACAAGCTAGGCCTATTTTTAATGGGCTAGCGTTAGATGTACAAGTGAAATCGGTGTTGGGCACCTATTATTTAGAGGTTAAGGCGGTTTCGCATACGTATGTGCTAGATGTTAAAAAGAAAAACCAAACCTATCAAAATGCAAGTATGCCATATAGTGAATTAATAGATGTATGTATTGCTGATCAAAACGGTGCAGATTTCATGGATTGTGTCACGAATGGGGCTAGTCTTGGTAGCTTTACGATGCAATATATAGAGACAGATTGGGAATTTCTTAAACGAATGGCATCGCGATTTCATACAGGCTTGGTGCCAGACACGGTACATTCAGCCGCAAAGTTTTACTTCGGTGTACCGTTTCAAGCTGGGGGTACGCCGGAAATGGAGGCCATCAATTATCGAGTAAAAAAAGCGATTGGCAACTTCCTTGTCTCCAGTAAAAATCATCTCGACAGTATTACTGATAGTGACTACATGTACTATGAAGTAGAATCGCTTCAACCATACAAAATAGGTAATGAAGTTACTTTCCAATCTAAAACATTGTATGTCTATAAAATCTTCTCGACGCTAAAAGATGGTTTATTCAAGCATATCTATACGTTAACACCTCAGAACGGTTTCAGTGTTCACACTACTTATAATCAAGCCATTATTGGTGCTTCTATTCAAGGGAAAGTAATTGATGTTGCAGGAGACAAAATTCGCATTCATGTCGATTTTGATGAGGGGCAAGAAAAGGAAACGGCTTATTGGTTTCCATATTCAACAATCTATGCATCAGAAGATAATACAGGATGGTACTTCATGCCGGAGCTATCTGACAATGTGAGAATCTACTTCCCGGGCAATCGTGAGAGTGAAGGGATTGCGATTAGTTCTGTCTCAAAAGCGCCTCCAAAATCTGGTGCGATGTTAGCGGCGACGAATCCGCCTAGTCCAGGAGGCGGTGGAAGTGGCAGTGCTAGTGGCGGTGGCGGCGGTGGGTCAAGACCTGCACCACCAGAGGATAGTCGCCAAGATCCAGCACGTATGGCTGATCCAGATGTCAAAACACTCAGAACGAAGCATGGTAAACAAATTTTACTTGCACCCGATCGGATTGTCATATCTGGTGGAGGATTAATGATTTCGCTGATGGATGATAATGGAATCTCTATCATAAGTGATAAAAATATTACTTTACAAGCAACAGAGAAAGTCGCCATCAATGCGAAGCAAATTATGATTAATGCCAATGAAAAAATTGAGATGACTTGTAAAGAAAATTCAATCAAGATGGAAGACAAAATGGAGATTAAAGGAACGGAAGTACGAGCAAATTAGTGAGGATGTGGATGCATGAAACGAGAAGAAGCATTACAGCATTTTATGGATGAATGCGTGTCAGTTCATGTCAGCCGGTTGCAAGAGAAGGTTGATCGACAGTTTCGCCAAGAGAAGGAAGTTTTGCTACAACCAATCATAAACGCACTTGAACAGTTGTTTGCGAATAGTAGAGATCAGCAAAAACAGGAAAAGTTAGCGCCAGTTGCCTTTATCCATCTTTCATTGCTACGAACATCATTACTAGAAAATAAGTGTACGTATTTGCTAGAAGCATATGGAGAAACATGGTATTACGATTGGGTAGAATGCACGGCACAGTATGAAGCAGACTGGCTTAGTGAGGCGATGATAGATTTACAAAAAACGCTTGAAAGAGAAAGAAAACCATATATCACTATTCAATCTGCTGATGTTCGAGCAATTATTCAACAGATCGTCATTCTGTTTCATCAATATATCATTCAATTGGTACGCTACTTGTTTCGCTATCAAAAAGAAAGCGTCCCTGCAATCAATTTTCAACGAGCAGCGTGCTTGCGATTTCGTGTCGGTGAATATAAAGGGTTTAGTGAAGATGTTGCAATCATTGACGAACAGGAACGAGAGGAAAACAATCTGCTCTCATGGTTAGAGAAATGCGAGACGGACAAATCGTATACGTTTGAAAATTTCTCAAGCCTACCATTACAGCAAAAACATTTCAATCAAATGGACTTTTCCTATGCGAATTTCAATGGGAGTGACTTAGAAGGTGCTTCATTGAAACAAAGCGTTTGCATTGGTACTAGTTTTGTAGATTGTAAGTTAGCGAATGTTGATTTTTCTTATGCAGCCATTCAAGATGCAGATTTCCGAAATGCCAATTTAGTAGGCGCTAATTTTACTCATGCACAGGGAAAAACGCTGAGGCTTTCCGATGGTGATGTTCCGTGCTACCTGGGTACTGATTTTAGAGATGCTAATTTGGAAAATGCACGGTTTGAGTTTGCGCAGATTACAGGTGCCAATTTTACAGGTGCCAATTTAAAAGGGGCTACCTTCTTTAAACGTGATCAAGAGAAATGTAGATTTAGCCCAGAGCAGATAGAAGACATTCAATGGATTCATTAACTGTGAAATCGACAGATATGATAGGTACAGGAGGAAAAGATGGAGTATTTTATTGTTCGGCAAGATCAAAGCATTACAAATCCAATTATTCCTTTCAAGACAGACCTCGATGATAACTTTGTCTGTTCGTCTGTATTTGGGGAAGTGGTAGAGAAAGAGAATGCGATCTATCTGGATTATTTAGAGAAGCCCAAAAGAATCGTGTCTGATGATCTAAAAGAGTTGTTAGTGAAATACGAGGATAACTTAGAGTTTACAGCCATCGTCTTTACGGATGTGAAGAAAGGGACACAGCGCGTGCATTGGCTTATGGACATTGTGAAGAAGAACTGTATTGCCGATGAGACAACTTATTATCCAGACGGACAAATAAAGGAACTCGTGATTGACCCTAAGAAAGTGGAACTAGATTGTATTTTTCAAGTCGACGGCAAAAAGGAATCTTTCACCATCGTCAATTTAGATGTGGCGGAAAGTATGCTGCGACGACCATTTCTCGGGATCCAGTTGCAGCGAGTAAGACTAGCGAGACGATAGACAATGTCTGTTAAATCAGCTCAAAACACTGTTGAACAGTAGTTTGAAACAGTGTCAAAGCGATACGAAAGGATGGATTCCTAATGGCTCAAGTTGTGGAGAATTTAGAGACAGAAGGTTCGGAACAGGAGCAATTTAGTTATGTAGTACATGGAGCAATCATTGCCTGTGAGCATGGTAGCCATCTAAATTATTTAAACTTGCCGCAAGATCATGGCGTATTTATCAAAGAGAAGGCCGTGATGAATGTAGGAGATCGAAACCCTGATAACATTCCAACTTTTGGTGTCTGCTTAAAGTTGAAAAAACCGTGCACGCCAGTCTGTTCCATTGATTGGTTGGAAGGGATGGAAAATGTCAATGTCGAGGGGAAGCAAGCGTTATTAAGCCGCTGCCATACGCAATGCTCAGCAGGTGGAGGCAAAATCGATATTGTTCATGACGGGCAAGAGGAATTGGAAATACCAATACAAGGTTTTTAAAAGAAAAGACTGACTGAAAGGAGGTAAGTAACGCAATGACAGGAGAAAAAGAAGTACACATTGTTAGTACGTATGAGGATCTTGAGCTCGTATGGCCTTATCCACTTATTCATTTAGATAAACTAACAATCAAACATAAGGGCAATGACCATGCGAAATTGTACTTTACGGGAATGATCGCTGAAGAGCAAGCGCAGAAATATATTCAGCGGGTCAGTCATACAGATGAAGTAGTTGTGAAATTTGGACGAAACAGTGACATATTATTCTCAGGAAGAATTGAAAATGCGGAGTTGCAGGCATCACAAGGCGTGCACTATGTCTCTGTTGAGGCGGTATCATTTACGGCAAATATGGATATTGAGAAGCGCTCACGTTCTTTTCAAGATGCGAATATGACGTATGTGCAGTTAATCAATACTATCGTGGGAGCCTATCCTCAAGGGGATTATATCGACCGTGCTTCTAACGGTCAGGCGGTTGGTCAAATTTCGATCCAATACTTAGAAACAGACTGGGAATTTATTAAAAGAATGGCCTCCCGTTTGCATGCGGTTGTTTTTCCTGATTTAAAAGGAAAGGGTGCTCGATTTTGGCTTGGTACACCTCAAAGTAGAAAAAGTGTAACTATCGATCAACTGCCTTCTGTATTACGTATGGATGTGGATGCGTATCGACTCATTACTGAAAATGATGGTACGGATGTGAGTGAAGCCGATTATACCTTCTGTGAGTTTGAAAGCACGGAAGCCCATGACTTAGGTACGTTGGTGCAATTAAAGGGAAGATCCTATGTTATAACGGCTCGGGAAATCTATCTTGATAAAGGTGTGTTGAAGTTTCAATATACTGGCCAACCAGAGAAAAGTATTCGTCAGCGATTAGTACGTAATTTAGATCTCATTGGTGCAGCATTTACAGGAAAGATCATTGATGTCACGCAAAACACCGTTAAAATTCATTTAGATATAGATAAAAACCAAGATAAAGAAAAAGCACATTGGTTTGCTTATTCAGCAGATGCCAATAGCGTTATGTATTTAATGCCCCAAATAGGTGCACGTGCCCAATTGCATTTTCCAAGTGCAGTGGAAGAAGAGGCCATCGTCATCAGCTCGGTGCGTGTTAATCCAGTCACAGCAGAGGGTGGGCAAAAGCAGACGAAGAAAATGGCGGATACGACCGTTAAGTCCTTGGCGACCAATGCTGGGAAAGATGTGACATTAGGTGTTGGAGATATTAGTTTTAGTGCAGTAGATGGGGTATTGGACTTAAAGATGGATGATGGAGACGGCGTAACATTTCAAAGTAACAGTACCATCATGATAGCGGCAGATGAAACACTCGAAATTAGTGGGATGAAAGAGCTATCTGTGAAGGCGGAAGAATGGATTGCTATATCAGCGCAGGAGAAAAGCCACGTGATCCTTGCGACTGACACCCAGTTAATCAGTACGCTCATCGATCAAGAAGGTACGGAGAAGAAAAGCCAACCACCGAAATTAAATGCAGAAGCGATCGAAGCCACGTCGAAAGTTGACGTAATTTTTCCACAAAAACAAGAAAAGAAGAAAGAGAAAAAAGGCTTCTTTAGTAAATTATTAGATGGCGTAAGTGTAGCACTAGATGTCGCTGGATTTATTCCTGTCATAGGTACATTTGCAGATATAGCGAATGCAGGAATTAGCTTGGCAAGAGGAGACTACATGGGAGCCGCCATGAACATAGTAGGTGCAGTCCCAGTAGTTGGTGATGCAGCAAAAACAGCCTATAAAGCCGGTAAAGCTGCAAAAGCTGCAGATGCAGCAGTTACAGCCGCAAAAGCTGCGGATAAAGCAGTGGATGCATCTAAAGCAATAAAAGGGATGAAAGCAGCTTATTCGAAGGTATCTAAAACGCTAGATACAGTAGCAGCTCTAGCCAATAAAGGATCTAAGAGCGTAAAGACGGCAGCAGATAAAGTCATTTCATCGATGGATGAACTGCTCGCTGCGTCAAAGGCAGTAGAAGGTATGAAGGCTATGGCCAAAACTGGGCTAACGAAATTTAATCATGGGGTATTAAAGAAATTTAATTGTACACAAGGGTTAAGTAAAAAATTCTGTAAAAGAGGATTTGAGCCTGTTGATTTAATCACAGGGCGTATGATTTATGAAGGCATCGACTTTGAACTACCTGGACCCATCCCCCTTTCATGGGAACGCGCTTGGTACAGTGATAGTAGTCGGATTGGCTTAACAGGTCATGGTATGCATTTTACATACGATCTAGCCTTAGAGATTTTTGAAGAAGAAGACCTGATTGGGATTGTTGTGACGGATGGTCGCGCAGTTGGTTTTCCAATTTTACCAATAAACTTGCCGTATTTTAACAAACGAGAAAGAATGACTTTAACAAATACAGGCGAGGAGTATCATTTGTTTGAGCATGATACACGATTGATTTATGTATTTGAACAAACAACAGAAACAACTTACCGATTAAAAGAATTAAGAAATGAACAAGACCATCATATTCAATTTGCTTATAACCTTAAAGGGTTCCTATCTCAAGTAACAGACAGTGTGGGTAGAGTGCTCGAGGTTACTACTAATGAGGTAGGCAGAATGACAGAGGTTGCTTTACGTAACCAGATGAGTCGTGAAGTTTTAGTTCGTTATGTTTACAATGATGGACAGGATTTAATCGAAATCCAAGATGCGTTAGGGCAAAGTACGCATATCAAATATGTTAAACATTTAATGATGCAAAAAATTGACCGCAATAAAAATAGCTTCTTCTGGCGCTATGATGGTCCAACTACAGGTGCACGAGTCATCAAAACATGGGGAGATGGCAATGTCCTTGCAGGGGAGCTTTCCTATCACGAGGGCTATAACGAAATTACGAATAGTTTAGGCCATAAGAGTTATTATTATTTTAACGAAGATAATCTTTGTACGAAAATTGTTCACCCAGATGGTAGTGAAGTCAGCTACGAATATAATGAAGACTTTGAATTACTCCAAACAGTAGATGAAGATGGACGTGTCACGGCATATAGCTATGATGAGTGGGCAAATCCAGTGACGATTACTCTTGCAGATGGCAGTACCTTATCTTCACAGTACGATGAGAAGGATAGGCTAATTCAGGCAGTAAACGCAGAGGGTGGAAGTCGACAGTGGATCTATAATGAAGACGGTTCATTACAGGAAAATATTTTAGAAGATGGCACAAAGACTGAATTTTCTTATAATGAGCATCGTTTAATTGAATCGGTGACAAATGCGCAAGGCCATGTGGTAAGCTTAGCTTATGATGCTGACCTGAACTTGAGTCAAGTGACATTGCCAGACGGGACGAGCTCGACCTGGGCGTATGACCGTCGTGGTAACTGCACAACAACGACCAATCCGCTAGGGGCCACAGAGAAATACCGTTATGATAACTTGAATCGCCTAATACGGGCAAATCTTTCAGATGATAACGATGTTCAATTAAAGTACAATGCCTATGATGATGTCATTTTTGCAAAAGATAACCATACGCAAGTAGCCTTTGATTACACGATTCTTGGTAGCTTAAAGTCTCGAGAACAAGGTGGAAAGAAAGTTAAATTCACCTATGATACAGAGGAGCAGTTAACCTCTGTCATCAATGAAAGAGGCGAAGCGTATCAGTTTGAACGCGATACGAAAGGGAATATCATCAAGGAAATCGGCTTTGATGAGATGGAAAGAACGTATGAGCGAAGTCTAGCAGGATTGGTTCAAAGAATTCAACGTCCAGGTGATCGTTTTACAGCATATCAGCATGATGGTCTAGGGAATGTTATTCGAGCTGATTATTATGATGACACTTGGGAAACGTTTGGCTATGACAAAAATGGTTCGTTAATTGAGACTGAAAATGAGCATGTGACTGTAAAGTTCGAGCGAGACCCATCTGGACAAGTGATCAAGGAATGGCAGAATGACCATTGGATTGCGAGTAGCTATGACGAATTAGGAAACCGTTCACAGATTACAAGTAGCTTAGGTGCAAAAATCGATGCCGCTCGTAATGAAATGGGGAATGTGTCGCAAATCACAGCCTCTCGCTCAGATCAAAAACAGTGGACAGCATCCATGCAGTACAATGAACTCGGTCAAGAGATTGAAAGAATCTTACCGGGAGATGTCATCAGCAAATGGCAGTATGATGCAACGGGTAGACCAACACACCATCGAATAAGCAGCCAAAACCGCGATACACGAAGACGAGCGTATAATTGGGACGTCAATCATCGCCTACGAAGCAAGGTAAATGAGTTAACAGGTGTAAAAGTTACCTATGGTTACGATGAATTCAGTAACCTCGTGTGGGCGAATCAAGACAGTCGTCAATTTGACTTCTTATACCGTAGTGTCGATGATGTCGGGAATTTGTATGAAACAAAAGAAAAGGCAGATCGTGTCTATGGCGCCGGCAGCAGATTGCTTGAAACGAGAGAGGCAATATTCTCTTATGATGATGAAGGAAATCTGGTTCAAAAAGTCGAAAAGAATGGTGGTACGTGGAAGTACGAATATAACGGCAATGGCATGATGTCGAAAATCATCAAACCAGACAACACAGAAGTTACTTTCAAGTATGACTCGCTTGGTAGACGAATAGAGAAGTGTTCTGACGATATAACTATGAGATTCGTATGGGATGGGAATACTATCCTACACGAGTATTTCTCGTGTAATAATTCAGATATATTTGAAAATATAGATGAGTATTCATCACAGAACGACTCAGAAATACCAGATAATCTAGTCACATGGGTGTTTAATGATGGGTTCGTACCTTCAGCTAAAATTACAAGTGAAGGTAATTACAGCATTGTTAGTGACTATTTAGGAACGCCTGTCGAAGCTTTTGATGAAGAAGGTAATAAGGTTTGGTCAGCAGAGCTTGATATTTATGGACGAGTAGTGGAGTTCAATGGTGAGCAGGATTTCATTCCGTTTAGGTATCAAGGACAATATCACGATGTAGAAACAGACCTTTATTACAATAGGTTTAGGTACTATGACCCAGAACAGGGACAGTATACACAACCAGACCCGATAGGACTTGCAGGGAACAACCCTACTTTATATGGCTATGTGCTTAATCCAATGGTTGAATTTGATCCTTTAGGACTTGATTCTGATGTTTTATTTGGTCAAATAAGGATCAGTGATACCTTTAGAATAAATTCCGATGCTCCTGATTACATCAGAGGAAGAAGCATTTATGATGTTGCAGCGGATTTGAAAAATGGTGTACTAAATCCATCTCAATTACCAGTAACTTATTTTGTAGATCCAAAAACAGGTTTAAAAGTTGCCGAAAGTAATCGAACTCTTGCTGCATTGTCACTTGCAGGAATGAAGCCAACAGTTTTAAATGAAATTCAACCAGATAATGTACTTTTAAAACGATTAAATGAAGATCCGATAAAGTATCGAGGAAGTAAATATAGCATGCCTGGAAGAGAGATTCCTGTAACACCAGGTCCAAAAAATCAGACTATTAAAGATATAATAAAGTTGCCATGTAATGGAAGGTAATTTGTTAGGAGAGTAAATTTATGGGCTATATAGTGAAACAAGTAAATTTTGAATGGAGATTTCATAGTTGTGATGATCCTTATTTTAAGATTGGTGAAAATGGCTTGGAAGTAAACTGTGCTATCTATTTAGGAGATAAGGAAAAAAAATTCGAAATAAATTCACTTCTAAAGAAATATGGATTAAAGTCTAACTCAGATATAATTGATCTAGATGATGCTTATGATTTAATATATTCACACCTTAATAAGAATGGATTAAAAAATGAAATGGAAGTTTTGGATACAGCATATAATAATGCTGGAAAGGGTTTGGTTTACTTCGAATTCAATTGGTTTGACTATATTTTTTATTCGAGTGAAGAGCGTATAGTAAAAAAATATAATAAGTTTGCTCCAATTTTTCGCAATGGTCCAGGTCTTTATGAAGAGATTAATTCGCAAGGCGAAAGAGATTATTATATTTTTGTTGGGCATGATGCATCACTTGTGATAAAGACATCTAAGGAGTACTCTTCATTGCACATTAAGAGATTATACGAAACAAAATGAAGGTGAATAATAGTTTTTTTGGGGGTATAAAGTATTAGGTTTCTTAATTAAAATCTCAAAATATATGTAGAGAATGATATGCTATCCCATTTAGTGATCCCGATCGGGAGTCTATATTTTTATATGATAAAATTAATCAAGGAGCATTCCTGTTAGAAAGATTTTCAGGGGCTTGAAAAATAAAAAGCCCTCTT
>NZ_JARVRU010000064.1:0-9886 GCF_030209535.1 Lysinibacillus sp. fls2-241-R2A-57 | reverse complement strand
TGTGGAGAGCTTTGTAACGCTTCTCTTAAGTATATAAGAACCCCGCTGCTTTAGCAGTGGGAGTAGTCAGCAACTCAATCTGATTATCTTAGGAATCAATTTCAAGATTTAATTAAAATATTTAATTTAAACCATCAACAACTCTCTAAAATGTTTGATATATCCATAATTGAAATAGAAAATTTAATGAAGGGTTCAATTAACATTACAGACCAAAAATTTAAAGAGATTGAAAATAAATTAGTAATGTTTAATTTTGGTTTTGATGGTTTCGATGCTAAAGAAAGAGTAAGGGTAATATTGAATAGTTTGTTAACGGAATACGAGTTAACGACAGAAAGCTTATCCCAAATTATTAAAGTAGATGAAAAAGAGCTAATAGATTTTAAGAAAGAACGATTATTGGAGAATAGTATAGAAATAAAGGTATGTGTGAATATCATAATGCTTAATTTTATTTTACATAAATAAATTTCAGAACCAGTTTTTATATGGCTCATCACCAAAAGTTGTGGAGGGCAGTGTGTGGGGAAAAGAATACAGAATATGATTTTATATCTTTAGATAATGATAAAAAAACCACTTCATGAGGATCTTAAATGTGAAGTACAGCATGTATTTGAATACTGTAAGTTAGAAGCGTTAACATCGATATAAAAAATTCCTGTAGACAAAGTTGCATTCGACTTTGTCTACAGGATCTATAATGATGATTAATCGTTTAGCATTGCTTTTAAAGTTCGTTTTTGCCAGCCTAGCTTGAAGTATGCGTATTGTAATACAAAATGCACACAGAAGGCAGTAGGATACGCTAACCACACGCCTTTTAGCTCGAATGTAGTGTAGTGCGATAAAATAAACGCCAATGGCACCTCGACTACCCAAATTGCGATGACTAGGAAAATTGTAGGCCATAAGACAACACCTGTAGCGCGCATTGTAGCTGAAACGGTTTGTGTATGGCCAAAAATTAAATAGCTCCAAAACGCGATATATAAATAATCCTTGGCGATAAGTACCGTATCATTTTTATCAATAAAGAAAGATAAAATAGGCTCTGCAAATAAATACATAATTAAAATAATAGCGCCGCCTAAAATATAGTTAACACGTACACTTAATTGACGAATTTTTTTAATCATATCTGTAGAGTTAGCCCCTAAAGCCTGAGCAACAAATACAGATGTCGCGATAGAAATACTCATCGCTGGAACCTGTGCGTAGCTAGCCACCTGATTGACAACACCGTAAGCGGCAGTAGCATCAGAGCCATAGATGTTAACGAAGCCAATTACAGCAATTTCCGCTACAGAGATCGCGACCATACTAATGCTCGCTGGAATAGCTAGCTTTAATAATGAAGCTAAAATATCCTTCTTTAATTTGAAATGCTGCAAAATCGATTTGTCCAAGCGCAAAATATGCTTTGTTTTATGCAGGTAGGCAAATAATAATAGCATCGTCACCAAATTGGATAAAACAGAGGCATAGGCAGCGCCATTTAAGCCAAACTCAGGCAGACCAAACCAGCCAAAAACTAATGGTGGTAGGAATAGGATATTTAAAATAACACTTGCGACTAAAAATAAGAATGGTGTTTTAGAGTCACCGACACCACGCATAAAGGTTGTGTACACCATATACCAAAACATAATCGGTAGTGTGAAAAATAAAATTTGCGCATAGCGAATACTCATATCTAAAATATTTGCGGGTGTGTGCATGAAGCGTAAAATCCATTCAATAAAAAAGCCACCAAAAAGCGCAACGACAATAGAAATAATCGTCGTGAAGGCTAGGGTTACCCCTACAACTTCCTTCATCTTCTCATGATTACCAGCCCCATAGGTTTGCCCAACTAAAATCGAACTACCTGAGCCAATCCCAATAGCAAATGCCATTAAAAAGAAGAAGAACGGAAAAAATGCTGAAATTGCTGCTAGCGCATCGACACCTAAGTTGTGGCCAACTATAAACATGGCAAAGACCTGCCCTAGTGATTGCAGCACATTCGCTAGCATAACAGGGATCAAAAAGGTAAAAAAAGCTTTTTGTAGCTTTTTATCATCATGTAAAATTTGTTCGTTCATTATGATGTCCTCATGAGTTTTAATAACCCATTTCCTTTAAAATACGAGATAGCGTGCGTAGGCGTTCGCCCATTAGTTCACCATTATCACTTAATGCTTGATTAAAGAGCTGAATATCCTCTTTAATTTGTTCATTTTCTGTGCATACTTCCACTGTCATTGCATCGCCCTGTAAACCAACACGTTTAATAATAGGGTTTTCTTCATCATATAAATTTTCGTATTGATAAGCTTCCTTAAAATAAAGCTGAGACTCACATACTAAAATAGCGAGATCAAGCACGCGATGAAGCGGTAGTTCCTCCGATTGACGTGACCATTTACCACCTGTGTGTCGCCACACCTTAGCGGAAATATCAACCTTGCCTCTGTCATTCCATTGAGCTAAGCCAAGTGAAAGCCCCTGTGCATCTGTATGATAAGCAGTTCGCCCATCAATATTGGCGTAGTTTTCAGCTACAATAACAGGTTTATGCTTTAAATGTGTAGGTATTCTCATTAATTTCAACTCCTGTTAATTTAAATTTAGTAATTTAGTAAATTACTACTTTACTAAATTTAGCATTAGAAAAATTCTAAGTCAACATTTATGTGGAAAATTTTTCATTGTACGAGGCGATGAGGAATCGAAGGTCTCCATTGAGGGATAGAGAAGATTTTATCCGTTCAGTCTTCCTATCTTTTGATAGACAGCAGTGGAATACAGGTAGTGTTGGTTTTGTGAAAATATGGTAAAATTGAAGAATGAATAATTATGGGGGGAATTTATTTGGAAAAAGTAAATTTTTTTGATAGTGAATTATTTAATGAAAAGGCTGAGAAAACCTTTGTATTGCACAAGAACAAAATAAAAGAGCTTATGCCAGAAGTTGATATCCAACATGTTGGTAGTACAGCAATTCCTAATAGTATTACTAAGGGAGACTTAGACATACAGGTTCGTGTTGATCCTCAACAATTTTCTAAAGCTGTTGAATTACTCTCGAATTTATACGAAGTGAATGAGGGAAGTATAAAAACTGATACGTTTAGGGCGTTTAAAGATGACAACACCAACCCTCCATTAGGAATACAATTAACTGTAATTGATTCTGAATATGATTTTTTTTGGAAATTTAGAGAAGTTTTAATGGCAAATAAAAGTTATCGTGATGAATATGATAACTTAAAAAAAGAATACGAAGGCAAAGCAATGGATGTATATAGGGAAGCGAAAGATAAATTTTTCGAAGTATTGATGGAAACTCCGGAGTTTAAAAAATACGAATAAAACATAAAAAGAACAAGCCATGATATTGTTTCTTTCACTAGGCATTTCGTTAACTTTTAGATAATATGATGGACATTCCTATATGTATGTCTTTTCTCGAAGTCATGATAGTGATTTTAAGGAAGGGGTATATCTTATGCAATTTGATATCTCAGCAACAGTTACTATTAATTGAAGTTATTTGGCTCTTCACCAAAACGTGTGGTTGATTTCCGTTCCGACTTGGCGCTTTGAGCTGACGCTTTGCTTTCGCTACAGAAAACATTTGTTGTTGCTGTCGCTACGCTTTCGCACAGATAAAACAATTGCTGACGCTTCGCTTTCGCACAGAGCAAAGCTTCCAGGGGGCGTCCGATGAGCCGCTTCACTCGCGATGCTCGCTCCAGGGTCTCATCTGTGACGCTAATCCCCTAGGAGTCGCCCAGTCTCCACTCCAATCAACCAATATACAGTGCATATATTTTTAAAAATGTCATCCACAACTAATGGTGATGAGCCAGTTATTTACTATAAAGTGCAAATAAAGAAAAGGGGTAATTTCGGGTAACGCCCAAACCTGCTCGGGTAAGCCGAAAAAGTGATCGGGTAACACCCAAACCTGCTCGGGTAAGCCGAAAAAGTGATCGGGTAACGCCCAAACCTGCTCGGGTAAGCCGAAAAAGTGATCAGGTAACGCCCAAACCTGCTCGGGTAAGCCGAAAAAGTGATCGGGTAACGCCCAAACCTGCTCGGGTAAGCCGAAAAAGTGATCGGGTAACGCCCAAACCTGCTCGGGTAAGCCGAAAAAGTGATCGAGTAACGCCCAAACCTGCTCGGGTAAGCCGAAAAAGTGATCAGGTAACGCCTCAAACCGCTCGGATATGGAGAAAAAAGTGATTAGGTAGCCCCCAAAACCGCTCGGGTATGAAGAAAGGTGATCGTTTATGAAGTCTAAAAAGCGTTTAGGTTTATATTTCTCAGCTTTGCTGATAGTTTTACTTGTTGGAATTGTTTTGAAAAATGTATTTATAAAAGTAGCAACAATTAATTCGATGGTAGAAACTGAAGATGGATCAAAACAGCTTGTTTTTGATACGAAGTTAACACGATTAGATGAAACATCAACAACATTCGAAGAGTACAAGGGGAAAATTTTAATTGTAAACTTTTGGGCCTCTTGGTGTGAACCTTGTCAAGATGAGGCTCCTGATTTAAGAGATTTTTACAACAATAAACCTGAAAATGTTGAGCTGTTAGCAATCAATGCTACTTCACATGATAGTCGTGAAAATGCAATAAAGTTCCAAGAGTCATACAATTTGAGTTTCCCTATATTTCTTGATTTAAATAATACACTTCAAAAATCATTTGAAGTATTGGCTTTACCAACAACATTTATATTTGATTCTGAAGGTAAATTAAAGTACACAATAAAAGGACAGATTAATCAACAAGAATTAAATGAATATATTGCGAAACTTTCTTCCTAAACAGTGAAAGTTAATGATTCGTTAGAGAGTATATTGCAAAAAATCGGAAAAACCTAATTAGATATCTAACATTTAATCTTAAGTCAAAATTGATATAATGGAATGTAGAAGGAAAAGAAACCATCATATCATTTAATGAATGAGATAGTGTTGAATTTTGAAAAAATATGGTAATATCAAAAGAAAAAAATTATGTAAATGTAGAGAAAACCTTTGTAGAAAAACGCTATGAGGAATGGGTTATTGAGCAGTTAAGTATCCCTTACGATACTACGAATGCTATTAAACAAAGCGAAAGACAAAATAGGTCTGATTGGGCCAGAGCTTTAAAATGTGGAAGAGTTTAAGGTGGTCACTTTTGGTTGCTATCCATTTTTTTGTGTGTATTTTAACAATACAAAAAAGAGGCTTTCCTTGAAAACTAGGAAAGCCTCTTGATATATTACTATAGTTCTTCTTGGAAATAGATTTTATAAAACTTGCGATTTGTTGCTTCATCATAGCCTACTTCAATTAGTTCCTCTACTTGTTCAATATCCTGTACGTTTACCTGAATTTCAATATTGGAATCGAGTTTAATTTTACGTTTATATTTTTTTTCGGCCTTTTCAAGTGCACTTTCGGAAATAACTGTTTCATAAGGTTTTACCGAATTTATAATAATATCTTTTTGTGTTGGCTCTGCATTTTCAAATACCGTTTCTATATAGTTACTTACTTGAAATTCGTCTTCACTTCTAAAATAATCAAGCGTTTTGTTCAAGAGCCCCAGTTTCTCTGTATTCGTAAAGCTCTCTTCTTTTAAAATATATTTTTTACATTCTGTTAACGCTAAATTCGTTTTATAATAATGTTCATCCGCTGCTTTAATCTTTAAAAATCGTTCTTGCCAATAAACAATATCTTCTTTTCTTTTCGTTTTCATAAAGACAGCAGGTGCTTCATCTGTCCCCATATCTATGATGATGGCCATATTATTGATTTTCTTTACATTAATTCCGTCAATGCCATTGACCACCATTTTGTTTTGGTCGCTTTTTACATCTAAAAACATTTCTTTTTCATCAATTTTAACAATGGCGATTATTTTTTTAACTTCTGTAGACAGAAAACAGTTGTCAAATAATCCAATAAACAATTCGCCGCCTTTAATGTTAGGATGTTGAGATACACTATGTAAGTGTGTTGCGATGTTTTTTGATTGTTCAAGGAAATTATGCTCCTCATCAAAAATAGTCCTCACATATGTGTATACCTCATTTAATCCAATATCTGTTTCATGAAAAAATTCATATTGCTGCTCTAAATCAATTTTGCTAAACGCTAGCTGTGTAAAAGCTGCCTCAAGCATGACCTCTGGCTGCGAAAATGACTCCTCACCTAACACGAGTGTATCGTCAATAAAATGTATAATATACTGCGCTAATTTGCTTTCACTTACTTCTAGCATATTTTTCACCTTCTAAAATTTCATTGTAGATACTATACCATATCACATCCGTTACAACATTTCATAATTTTTTTAGTCCAAAAGATTAGTAATCTAACGTAATTAATTTTTGAAGCTTGTTATTTATTCTAAAAATATTGAATTTTGAGTTCGAATATTTTAGAATGGCGATAACGTAAATTAAGGAGGGATTTTCATGAATTACCTTTATTCACCACAGCCTACTGAAAAAATTTCTTTACAAGTTGAAGCATCACCTGTATGGGAAGTCATTCTTGGAATAGCTGGATACACACATATCCAACTTCGACATACGTTTGAATTCGATGAAGAATGGACAAATGCCCGAGAATCAATGCCAATATCATTGGTAGACTCGTTAAAATTAATTGAGGAAACTAATTTTTGGTATGGTTTGATTATGCTACAGAACGAGATTGCATCTTTAACCATTCAAAATTTTTCAAACCAGCTTTACGATATTGCAATTGAAAGCTTCTATGAAATACTATTACCTTATAAAAATCGTGAAACAGAACTTATGAGAAGGGAAACTGCCGCTAGTTACAATAATCCGGATCTATTTGAAGAGTATGCAGTTCATTTCGACGATCATGACTATTTAGGGGAATACATACGAAATCTCTGTCACTACTCGCATCAAGAGGTATGTGAATTATTTTCGAATGTATTAAATGAATGGCATAGCTGGATAAGCAAACACGAAAAATGGGACAAGTGGTTGCAAGCACTTGATTTTGAAGAAAAACAATATCAGTCATTAAATATTACAAATCCAATGGCAGAGATTGAACATATTACAGGTGGCGTAAAATATCAACTTGAGCCTTCAATTTGGACTGTCAAACTTATACCACATGTATCATATCGACCGTGGATTTTAGAAAAACGAACAAGTGATACAAAACTTTTCTTTTACCCTTTAAAAGAGGATCTTTTACAAGAGCCTGGGGTCCCTCCAAAGGATTTAGTTCGTAGCTATAAAGCATTGGGAGACGAACTGCGCTTGAAATTACTTTATCAGCTATTAAGAGGGCCTTCTTCATTGCAAGAGCTGAGTGCACAGTTCAATATAAATAAAACGACACTTCATCATCAGTTATCACTGTTAAAGGCTGCGAGATTAATTAAAGTCGATAAAGGAATTTATTCTGCAAACCCAATGGAAATAGATAAAACATTTTCACGTCTCACGCAATATCTAAGGTTTAAAGATGAAGAAGTATTCTAAGTCATTTAAAGCACTTTGGATAGGTGAAGTTGTTTCAGAACTTGGTAGTGCAGCTGGTGGGATTACTAATGGATTGTTACTTTATGAAATAACGGGATCGAAAGAATGGATGGGGATACTTTGGCTAGTTTATTTTATCCCTTCATTGATCCTACAAAGTGTCGCGGCACCGTTTTTGAATCATGTTGAGAAGGGAAAAATGATTCGAAATATACAGTTGATTCGTTCAAGTGCCTATCTTCTTCCTTTAATAGGCTTTGTCATTGATAAAAACGTGGGGACAATTATAGGGTTAATTGCCTTACAATTTATTTTAGGATTAATGCAGCCAATTTACGCTAGCCTCTCGTTCTCGCTTTTACCTGAGGTTTGTGAGAAAAACGATTTAACTGAAGCTAATGGTCTATTAGATGGAACTATTCGACTTATGAGTTTTCTTGCTCCTGGATTAACTTCTTTACTGTTATTAGTTAGCCCTATGCAATTTATTTATGTGTTTTCCTGCATTATGTTTGGTATTAGTTATATTTCACTCTGCCAAATGTCTTCATCAAGTAAACAAACAGTACCAGTTTGGACCAAGAAGCTTTGGTGGGGGGAAATGAAAGAGGGATATCGTACGTTTTTTAAATATAAATTTCTTTTACGACTAACATTCCTCTCCTCAACAGTTCAGTTTGCTGTAGGAGCAACAACCGTGTTGAGTATTCCATTTATTCGAAGCGACCTTAATGGAGAATCATGGGAGTATGGGATATTTGCTGGGGCATTTCCGATTGGATATGTAATGGGGATGCTATTACTTAAAAAGATACCTAAGACATATGCCACTATGCATTTAGGTTTAATTGGTGGGGGTCTTTCATTTGTTCTTCTCTTTTTTGTTAAATCAATTCCAGCTGCGTGGATGTGTGAGTTATTAGGAGGGATTTTATTTCCTTTATTTAACGCTCAGAGTGCAGCAATTTTTCAATCGCACGCTCCCAAGGAACGATTAGCTCAATTAAGTGCTGTTCGATTACTTTTTCTACGAGTGACAATGCCGGTAGGAATAGTATTTGCTTCGACTTCTTTTTTTGATTTAAGTACAAGACAAGCGTATGGAATTGTTGGTTTAGTAATTGTTCTCCCAGGATTATTTTATCTGTTTTTCTTAAAGACAATCAATAACATACCCGAAAGTGAATAATTGGCGGGCGATTGTTATATGAAATTTTTGTTCAGTTTGTAGTGTCTCATAAACAATATATACACTGGTTCATATTTTGATAGGTGTTAATTATTTTCCTTCTACAATAATAGCGTACTGTTTTTGTTTTAAGTAGTAGGCTAATTGGCGTAAATTGACATTGCAAATAGCAAGGGTATACTGGAATTTAACGGAAGGTATATTGAGAGAAAATCCACAATAGAAGAGGGTCTTTATATGCTATATAACATTAAACCGATAGCTGCAGTAAGCAATAGTCGAAAAATGATCGAAGACGACAACTGGGGTGGCGTTATTTCAACGATTGAATTGACAAAAGATATACATGAATCGTCTTTAAAAGGGATTGATGATTTTTCTCATTTAGAAATTATATTTTATTTTAACAAGGTTTCAGATGAGAAAATCCAATATGAAGCGAGACATCCACGAAATAATAAGGAATACCCAGAAGTCGGTATTTTTGCACAGAGAGGTAAAAATAGACCTAATAAAATAGGTGTTACGGTTGTAGAATTACTAGAATTAAAGGGTAGAACATTAATTGTTAAAGGCTTAGATGCTATTGATGGAACACCAATTATTGATATAAAGCCCGTAATGAAAGAATTTTTACCAAAAGGTGAAATAAAACAGCCATATTGGGCAACAGAGTTAATGAAGAATTATTGGGATTAGTATATACAACAAATAGCTTAATCTAGCCATTGTAGATAAGAGGAATGAACTATGGATATATGTATAACAATCTAAATCTAGAATTAAAGGATTTTGAAGGATTACAGCAATATTCTATGGCGCATTTCAAAAAGGTAAATAAATATGTTAAGCGAACAAGCTTCTACTTTATTATTATGTAGAAGTTTTTTTTATTGGATAGAGATTGGGTGCCTCTTTAGGGATTAGTTCAGATGAGAACAGGAGCTAGTGAAGCTGGAGCGGAAATAACACGCGTTACGGTAGAAATCTTAAATAACACTTATTTTACAAATTTTAGGCTCATCATCAAAAGTTGTGGATGACATTTTTTAAAATATATGCGCTGTATTTTAGTTGACCTTCGTTCCGACTGGGCGACTCCTTGGGGATTAGCGATAGAGGAACGAAGACTAAGAGCATCACATCCTGTGATAACGCCTTCGTGA
>NZ_JARVRU010000012.1:0-9915 GCF_030209535.1 Lysinibacillus sp. fls2-241-R2A-57 | reverse complement strand
GGAACCTCTGAGATGTTTTTGAAAAAAGTGTTCAACTTGATATTGCAATTTAGGAAAGATATAGTTTTTCGTTGGAGGACCATTAAAATTAAAATAAATAATGGGGCTATGCCCATTTCTAAGGAGCTAACGATAGCTGGCTCCACGTACTTTAAAGCAAAATAGAAGCCCATAAATGTTATTGCTGATGCGATATTTAATTTTAATAAGGGCTTCTTATCTTCTTTCCAATTCACCTTTGTTTTTTGTTTTGATGCGAATATTTGAAAATAAAGAGCAGTAATAAAGAAACTTATACCAGTAAATAAAAATGGATGTACGGCTTGAACTTGATTTGCATAAAACACTTGACTAACAGATGTTAAGACTGCTGAACCTAGCAAAGCATAGATACCGACCTTGTAAATAGATTTATCAATTTTTAATTCCATATATTTTCTCCTCCCTAAAATAAAAAAACTCCGTCTCGATAAAGAGACGAAGTTCGATTCGCGGTACCACTCTAATTGATTAATTCTACATTAATCCACTTAGACTATAACGGTAGCTGCCGTTCATACTTACTTAAGTTCAGTATAAATACTCCTGGACGAGTTCGGGAATTTATTGACTGTTTTGCACCAACCAACAGTTCTCTAAACAATAATTGTTCCTTACTACTTCCAATCTAAATTTACAATATTTGGTTTAACTTTAATTTATTCCCTTTTTTGTAAATAATAAAGTCCCCAAAGCGTCGTTTAGGAAAGATTTTTAGATTTGTTTTGTATACTTTATAAATCCTTTATAAATCCTTTATAAATCCTTGTTTCACTGACGTAATCCTTAAATAGGATAACGGAATACCTTTTTCCATAATTTTAACTAAAAACATCATAGGAAAGACCCAAATGACTATTTTAATAATGGCTGATGTTATAGCTCTTGGAATAGAATCCATCATATCTAAATTATTGGACTAACCATAAAAGTTTCAAACAACTTTTGTAAATGTTAAACAACTATATTTATAATTAAAGAACTATATTATTACTCAACAACAGGTAATGAAGGAATGATTCTTTCTCCATCTCTATAAATCAATTTCCTTATTTTATATAAATGGTGAAACCTAAACTTAGGCATCTCGTTTACGGTAAAATACAATAGCTACTGTAATAAAGATCAGTGTCCATAACATTGAAACACCTGCCCCTTGCATTGGTGTAAGGACATTTATTTCATCAGAGGAAGGTGGCATATACATATAATATCCTGCCGTATCCGGAAAATAATTTTTAATACTGGGTAAAAAATCTCTCAATAATGGACTGACAATGAAATAATGACCAAGCAGTACCACTAAAGCAGGAGTGGTTCGTCTGAGTAGAACACCAATAGCTGCACTGAGAAGGGTGGTTAATGTTAGATAGCCGGTTGCACCTACTAAAGTTTTTATCATAGCGTCTATTTCAATCACTAATGTTGTGTCTCTCATCATAATAAAAGCATATAGTACACCTGATGCAGCAATAATAAACGCCATAGGAATGGTTACAATTGCCAAAGCTAAATGCTTCGTGGCTAGTTGAAACCCTCGCCAAGGGATCGTAGTTAAAGTAGTTCGAATCTGTCCACCCGTATACTCTGAACAAGTAGCTAAGATACCTAGAATAATGAACCCTGCTTGAAGATATCCCATAGAAGCAAGTCCTATTTTCAGTATACTTTGCGTTCCTGCTGCCCCTTGTAGACCAGCAGAAGTAAAAGCTGCTGCTAAAACTAAATTTAGAATGAATGTCCCCATAAGAGTGAGCCATAGCAATGGTAATGTAACTAATTTTTCCAGTTCAGCACCAAGGATTAGTGTTATCTTTCTACTAGAAGAGACACTCATGATGTAACGTCCCTCCTATGGAATACAATGGCTGCGACAATGAAAAGAACAGCTACCCAAGCAAACATGATTAAACCACCTGTGAATGGGGTGTGAAAACTGTCGCTCGTAAACATAAACATATCAAAGCCAGCCTTATCTGGTAAGTAAAACGCTAATTTTGTAACCTTAGTAAGGAGGTAAGAGACTGTCACAACAGATGAATTTATCATGAGCACAGCAAGCGGGATAATGCCATTCTTAGTTAGAACCGTAATCCCAAATGCTAAAAGAGCAGTAAATATCCAGTAACAAACCGCGCCGATCAGTCTAGATGCTTCAAATGCAGGGGCGTATTCACCAAGAATAAGATTTGTTGCTGACACAGTTGTTAGAATAGCAACAATGGAAAGCAGTATGCTGATCACTGTCACTGCACTTGCTTTTGCCAGCAAAAAGTGGAAACGGGATGAAACAACTGTTAAACTCGTTGTAATCTGATTCCCTCCACCAGATTCACTGCTCTCTGTCAAATACTCACTGCTGACAGCAAGCACACCAAGAATAATGACACCTTGCACACCAAGACCTAAACCAATATAGCCAACTTCCGATAGACGTGTGCTAACTCCAGCTATAATCTCCTCTTTTTGTGCTGTACTGTCCAAGGCAGCAATGACCGCTGGGGCAAACGCTCCAATAATAAAGGCAAGCCAAATACCCGGCAGGGAGAACAATTTAGATAGTTCCGCGTTAAATGCTCTCATACAACATCACCTGCATTTTCAGATGTCAGGGCAAAAAAGGCTTCCTCCAGCGTGGAATGATTACCTATTACTTCTTTCAATGTTCCATTTGCAACGATTTTTCCATGATTAATAATCACCACATCATCAACAGTCTCTTCAAGCTCTCCCATTAGATGACTGGACAGTAACACCGTGTTTCCAGACTCAGCGCGTTCACGTAAAAATGTCCGAATCCAACGAATTCCTTCTGGGTCGAGCCCGTTTACAGGTTCATCTAAAACCAATATTTTTGGATCACCAAGTAGTGCAGCTGCCATTCCAAGTCTTCTCCCCATACCCAGGGAATAATTTCCGATTTTTTTACCAGCTACATTCGTAAGACCTACTATTTCCAGAACTTCCTCGACACGTGAGCGAGATAATCCTGAGGCACGAGCAATCCAACGCAAATGTGCTCGTCCTGTTCGCATACGATGAGCTCCAAATCCATCAAGTGCGGCACCTACTGTTGCTAGAGGATTATGTAATTCTGCGAATGGCTTTCCATTAATTAGTGCACTCCCTGAGGTGGCACGATCTAATCCAAGCAGGATGCGAAGTGTAGAACTTTTACCTGCCCCATTCGGACCTAAAAACCCAGTTACTCTCCCTGGTCTAGCTTTAAAACTGATACCTGATAAGATTTCTTGAGTTCCGCGATGTTTGACTAAGTTATTAATCGTAAGCAACCACAACACTCCCTTTCTGTTATGGTTCTAATTATAAAAAAGCAAAGTTAAATCTCGGTTATCTTGCTGTTTACTTCTGGGTTAACTTTAGGTTAAGCTCTACCAATAGCTACTCTTGTACCATTTTCATTTGATGTAAAGTCAGCTTTCAGCATCATTTTTTTCAACATATAATGTGAAGCCGATAAACCAATCCCCACCCCACCCTCATAGGAAGAGTTATCCATACCTGGACCTCTGTCTGCAACAATGATCAGTTCTTTTTCTACATCAACCACAATGTTTGTATATTTCCCCTCTGCTGCATGGCGAAGAATATTCTGAAATAAATTATCCAGAACTCGTGTCATCCATTTAGGATCTGCTTCCCAATAAAAAGTCTTCTCTGTCGGTAAATCAACATCTAACTGAATTTCTTTTTCTTCAAATGCAGGATACCACTCAGCGACAGATGCTCTTACTAACCGTACAATATCTGTTGAAGTGGGATGAAAAGGATGTTTCCCTGATGTAAGCACTGTATAGGAAAGTAAATCATCCATTAGATCTCCGACTCTTGTAATCGTATGGTTCATCTCTGCTAATGAGTCTTGCCCTTCAAAATTCATTGATTTTTTATTTAGTCTGGTGATAAGTCCTCTCAAAATGGTAAGTGGCGTTCGTAAGTCGTGAGATAAATTCGCAATGAGTCGATGGCGTAATAATTCCTCTTCATATTCTCGCTTGCGACTGTCTTCAAGCTGCTGAATCATCCAATTAAAAGAACTTCCTAACTGGTCTATTTCATCCATACGATCCGTTGGAACAGATATTGGTTTAGGAAATGAATTATTATTAGCTGAAAATGACATGACTTCCTGTAAGCGGGTGAGACGTTTACGAAGTCTCAAGAAGAACAGCCAAGATATTACAACAAATGCGACAATAATAAAACCAAACAAAAGTACGGTAAAATAGAACAGATTTAACATATTCATTTCTTTTTCATTGCTAACAGGAACGAACGAAGTGAAGAAAATAAGCACAAGAAGAGGAAAAAAGATAAATAGAAAATGCACTTTTAGAAAACGACGAAATAATGATCTATTCTGTTTCATAGTTTCACCCGATAGCCTATTCCCTTCAACGTTTCAATAATTCCTGGGGAATCTGGATGACGTTCCAACTTTTGACGCAATCGATGGATATGCACCATTATTGTTTTATCACCAGTAATATAAGCTTCTTGCCAAATGGCTTCATAGATTTGTTCTTTGGGTAAAACCTGATTAGGATGGCGTAAGAAGTACATTAATATTTGATGTTGTTTCCCTGTTAATATAATTTCTTCACCTGTGCGTTTGTCGTATACCATTTGAACTTCTGGATCTACTTCAATATCTTTTCCTAATGAAATGCGCTCGGAATGTGTTCCACCACTTCGACGGATTAATACTTCTAATCTTGCAACTAATTCATCCGTATGGAAGGGTTTCGTTAAATAGTCATCAGCAAATTTTAAACCATCTACTTTATCTTCTATCGATGTTCGAGCAGATAACAGCAATATAGGAACGGCAGGAGCTGCCTTCTTTAATCGTTTTCCCACAGTAAATCCGTCTAACCCGGGTAGCATGATATCCAAAATAACTAATTCATGCTGATTTACTTCTCTTTCGGCTCCTTCACCTGAAAGTAGCCATTGAACTGAAAACCCTCGCTGTTCCAATTCTTCTTTTACCCAACTGCCTATTTTCTCATTATCTTCAATATATAATACGCTTCTTTTCAAGTAACATCCCTCTCTCTAAATTTCAAATTTATCTTGCATCATTTACAGTAACAATTGGATGCTTTTGTGTGCGCAAGGTATCACGTTGTGTAGGAAAATTGACTTCAAGCCATTCTCTGTCATTTTTATTAAGTAAGTGAATGTTTTTTAAACTCCGTTTGAAATTGCTTTCTATTGGAATTTGGGAATTTCTCTCTCCACTCTAATAATTCCGTACGTTTTTTTGTGAGGTCTGAAGATTTACTTGAAGTGCAATTCGATTTGTAATTGTCCTTAGACTTACATCTAGTTCTAATGCAACTTTTTTAAAGTTGTTTAGGAGTAGCAATAACTTCTTGTTCTCCTTTTATTAATCTGCCATTAAAATGATCCGAACATGATAGAAAATTAATTTTATAGAAATGTGTTAAATAACTTTTCTAACAATATTTCACTCCCAAATAAAATTATTTACACTCTATTTTAACATTATTTACCATTGCAATAAAATTCTTATTGATACAGATAGGGAGCCTTTGAAATTATCGCCAGCTTTCCCCCCTGTCCACACCGTACGTGCGACTTTCATCGCATACGGCGTTCCAACAAATCCAATTTATTCTTTCTATGTCTTAAGCAGACGAGTACTTTTCTTCTATTATTAAATTATTTCATTGTTACATTTCAGTCGTAAATGAAACAATAAGGCTCATTTAATTGATCTTTTCTCCTTTATAAAAAAACATCCGTTCACTTATTTTAATTATAAGCGAACGGATAATGAACTTTCCATATTTAAAAAGCTCAGCTCCATTATTTGTTAACATCTACTTTTTGGCTCATTTTGTAGCTTTTAAATAAAGTTCGATTTAAAGTAAGTTGCAAACACTGATTTTATACTGAATGAAACCAACTGTTTTGAAACAAAGTTTGATCAAAACAGTTGGTTCTTTATTTATCTAGTTTGGTTTTTATAATAAAGATTGATTATTTCGAGGTGCGAATCTTCAATTAAAGCACTCCGTTAGTACAATAATGGGTCTCGTCAGATTTATTCGGATTTACAACGATAAGACTTCAATTTTTATACACGATTTTATTCATTAAAGACGATGGTGCAACATTACTTCAAATGCTTCAAAACCTTTGCTATGACTGACTTTTAACAAAAGTGCATAAAAAAACGCATAAACAATATTAATAAGAAAAGCCACGAAACGTTGATTTAACAACATTCGTGGCTTCTTGGTGTATTTCCAAACTTTGATTTTGGAACGTTATTTGTATGCGTTTGTATAGCTTAAATATAAGTTGCCTAAATTGCCTCGTTAATGAAATAAACACATACTTTATTCGTAAAAGGTGATAATACAACTAAATAGTTAGTCTTAAAGAGGTGTATTGAAAGAATGAAAAAGATGTTTTTAGTTTTTATACTATTCCTAACTCTTATTACCTTTTTTCAATCAGCAACAGCTTCATCAGATAAACCAACACAAGACTCTGAAGAACTTAGATTACAGGATATGCTTATGAATATGCTGACTCCTTATATCCAAAAAGATTTGATTAGCTATTATCGTCCTAAGATTCTAAAAGATTTTGCACCTCAAGTCACTCCGTGGAAGATTGAAGTGATTGAAACCAAAAGAGTAAATGGTTTCCGAGGCTTTCAATTGCAAATTACATTTGAAATAGAGCCTACTGATGGAGGGCATTGGATTCCAGTAGGGAGAGACCGAATGACCTATGAAATTTCTGCTGGACCTGAAGTTAAATTAATCAATCACACACACTTAAAAACATATAAATATCCTCCAGAATAAAATAGGTTACCAAAGTGTCCTTTGGTAACATTTCATTGAGATTCTATTTATATGTTACAGCCATTCAGAACAAGTGAATCGAACAGTCCTCTTTAAAATAATTTCTCACAGCGTCTCAGAGCATTATTTTCTAATAAAAACAGCGACAAACACGGATTTAACAGTGCTTGTCGCTGTTTGAAATGTCACCAAGCTTTCATTTGGGAACGTTATTTTGTTTATTTATGTATACGTTATAAATCCGTGTTGCACTAAAGCACACGTTAATTAATAACATATTTTTTCACTAAATTAATGTAACAAAAAAATTATGAAGTGCGTGCAATATTATAACTGACCATAATGAACCGGTTTTCTTGTACACAAACCCAAAGAGTAGACCTAAAACAAAAACATAAATATGTGTCCCGAAATGGAAAATTATTTCATTTTGAATCCAAATTGGATAGTGTATCACTAAAAATAATAAAGCCGTTATAATATTCGCTTTCCAAAAAGCTAATTTTTTATTAATCTCCCGTAAAATTAATCCCCTAAAAACAATTTCTTCTGCAATCCCTGCCACTAGAATACCATTAAGGTAATCATCAAAGGATAATGAAAATTGAAATGATTGCTGATTAATGATATATGTTTCAAAAGCAAAATATAAGCCAACTAACAGTGAAAGAACTACTCCCCAAAATAAACCTCTTTTAACATTAACGTTCACTTTTAAGTAGTCAAATGGGTTAGTATGTAAATAATATTTTATGTATAACCAAGTTGGAACAATCCATACGAACCCCTTAACCAACGCTTCTAATAATGGAGAAATTATTTCACCGAACGAATAAATGTAGTCAATTAACCATAATTCTTTAATTGCCCATACTAAGTAAAATATGAGTAGAAACCCTATCATCGATTTCACATCATTATTTTTCACTTTACTTTCAACACTTAATTGCGATTCCATTTCTACCTCCTCGAATGTAATTATTTACCTTTTTAGATTATACCATATTATTTTGTTCAACTATCCTGTGCCATTCAGAACAAGTAAATCGAACAGTCCTCTTTAAAATAATTTCTCACAGCGTCTCAGAGCGTTATTTTCTAATAAAAACAGCGACAAACACTGATTTAACAGTGCTTGTCGCTGTTTGAAATGTTAACAAGCTTTGATTTGGGAACGTTTTTAGATATATGTGTGTATATTTTATTCAACAAATTTAGTTTGGTTATTATTTATCATTTTACTTCACTTGTAAATTTAATTTATATGAGCGAATAAAACTTACTGCGTATTTCACTAAAAATATACCTAATATCCCACCAAGAATATTAAATAACAAATAGATAATATCCGTATTACCATTGTTTCTCATAACTACACCAGTCTCCCCAAATAAAAGACCAGCAAAGTAGATTCCCGAACAACTTAAAATAACAATAGAAATTGCTTTTTTGTTACTTTTTAAATTGAAAAGGAGTAATAAAGAAATCCCAAACGGTACAAATAAAATAACATTATAAAATAAAGCTGAATAACTCCAAATAGAAATATTAAAGTGCATCGTATCAAATATTCCAAACCAGTCATTTGTTGAAATAAAGCTGCTACTATTGTCTGCTGGATTTTGAGGAAGCGTGAATCCACCAAATTTAATTTGAATTAAGCTTATTAAGTAAAAGATAAAGCTATATAGAATAACTCGTTTTTTGTTACTTTTTTTCACTTTTCTAAAATAGTCAAGAAATACATTAATAAAAATATATACTAGCAAAATTAGAAATCCTAAAGGAACAATATTGTAAAGAACGTATGTTGAATGCACAATTAACATCTCCCACTTTTTATAACATTTTATAATCCTTATTCTACTTAATTTTACATTATAAAACAAACGAGTTTTCCACGTTAATTGAAGTACAAACAAGCTTCCCAGAGCGTTATTTTCTAATAAAAACAGCGACAAACACTGATTTAACAGTGGTTGTCGCTGTTTGAAATGTTAACAAGCTTCCATTTGGGAACTTTATTAGATTTATTTATGTATACGTTATAAATCCTTGTTGCACTACGCACTTCGTTAGAGAACACCATTTAATTAAATGATTCTTTTGTTCTTTATTATCCAAAATAAACCCCAAATACTCAGTAATGAAATAGCAATAAGCAAATAGATAAATAGAACTGAACCAAACAAGGTTAACCCTCCTAGTGTTTAATTCGATTTGTTTTTTTCAAGTTCTTCGATACGTTTTTCTAATTTCTTAATCTTCATGTCATTAAGCATAGCAATGACTAAAGCAACCATAGCAAAGGTAGAAGCAACGAATAAACTCACTCGGAAACCTCCTAATATTTGTTAACAACATTGTACAATAGGTTGCTCAATGAAACAATTTACATTTCAAAAAGCACCCAAAGCGTCGTTTGGGAAAGATTTTTAGATTTGTTTTGTATACTTTATAAATCCTTGTTTCACTTTGTAACACTCACTCAACGAGTATAAAAATCCATATACTGATTGTCAAAAATGCATACGCAATATAAATTATTGTGTACATTGTTAATTCAATAGTTGAAAGTTTTCTTTGTTTTTTCGTTTTTGCCAGATGTCGAAAATAAAAAGAGGAACTAATAATTAGCACACATATAGAAATTGCACGTAAAACTTCTGCGAAGATTATCAAGCAAATCATCTCCTTTAAAATAAACTTCAATGAACCTATTACTTTTAATACGCCCGAAACAATCGTAAATTCCATATTTAAATAATTTTACCATTCACTTGTGAAATAAAGAAATCCCTTAGTTTTTTAATTGAGGGGAGTTCTTCATTAGTACAAAAATTCTCAAGTACATTAAAATTTCATAAAGATCCAGTTTTTGTTTAGGTTTTCCTTTAAATTGTCTTTAAATTTAATAATTCTAAACCATTTCTGAAATCCCTGCCTTAATATTAATTATGTTTTTTGGCTTTAAGTCTTCTATATCTTCTATTTGCTCCTCCGAAAA
>NZ_JARVRU010000122.1:0-10347 GCF_030209535.1 Lysinibacillus sp. fls2-241-R2A-57 | reverse complement strand
CATCTGTGACGCTGATCCCCAAGGAGTCGCCCAGCCTCCACTCCAATCAACTTATATACATAGCATACGTTTTAACTAATGTCATCCACAACTTATGGTGGTCATAAATATCGATGAAATAGAACTGATTTACATATAATTCGTAATAATAGATAATGGGATATATTAGGAAGATAGTTGGTTTACATATATATAAGGGGAGGGTTTCAAATTGAAGAATTCTACGAAAGTAATAGAATGTCCAAAATGTGGTGGGAAGGAGTTAGGGAAAGGAAGCATACTGGAGCTGGGGTTATGTACCCAGATAATAAGCCTGGCTTAGGTTCAGTTGTTGAATACATTATTTGCACAGACTGTGGATTTATTATCGAAAGCTATGTAAAAAAGCCAGAGAAATTTAAGGGTACTCTTTATTGGAAATAATCATGGACAGTAGATAATGAGCTACAGTTTTGAGATTTATCGAGAACATTTGTTTATCGACCAACTTTATCGATTTATCAACCAACTTTTTTAATTTATCAACCAACTTTCGAAAAATATCGACATCTACCTTCATGCAACACTAGCTGACCGCACTGATAATTTGCGTCGCTTATGACATAAGCATATTTTCAAGTCAAAATTTAAAAATTTTATACCAAAAAAGCGCGAGAAATCAACGTTTCTAAATTGATTTCTCACGCCTTTTAAGGTTTTGACCAGTTATGTCCCAGCCGCTTTTAAACCACTTACAAAATGTTAACGGTATATAAATCATATCTCCACCTTTAATAAAACCTTAGTGGGCTTTTTCAAATGCTAGCTTAATGCCAAAGCCAATTAACACTGCGCCTGTCAATCCTTCGATTACAGCTTTCGTCGTTGGCTTTTTCATAAATGCACTAATTTTATCCAACAAGTAAACATAAAATACAAACCACAATCCTGTTAACGCAGTATAAATAAGCCCCATTATAAGAAACGGCATAAATGTACCGCCCTTACCATCTACAAACTGTGGTAAAAATGTTAGAAAAAATACTGCCACTTTAGGGTTTGTAACATTCGTTAAGAAGCCTTGCTTAAAGCATGATTGTTGTGAATATTTGTGATCAATTTGGGTCTCGTCTTGCACAACAGGAGATTGCGTGCGGATTGCTCGTAATGCCCATAATGTTTTGACACCTAAATAACATAAATAGACCGCTCCGACGTATTTTAAAATGGCAAATACATATGCTGACTTTACAATAATCGCGGAGAGTCCAATAACCGCCGCAAAAGTATGAATTAATAATCCACAGCATGAGCCGAGTAAAGTCTGTAAGCCTCCCTTTCGGCTTACTGTAAGCGTATTTTTTGTGGCGATCGCCGTATCAGGGCCAGGTAAAATAATTAATAAAATACACATGACTAAAAAAACAGATATGTTCACCATTTTAAACCCTCCATTTAGTCAGAATATTATAAAAATAATATTAACATATGTATAGCTAAACAAAAAAGACTCTAAGGTATATATAATTGACATGCAACCTTAAGGTGTTATATACTCATAACACCTTAAGGTTATATATTTGCAAAGGAGTTTATATTTAAATGACTGAAAAACTAGAGAACATTGTTAAAACAATTACACTAAAAGCACCAATTGGAAAAGTATGGGAAACAGTAACGGACGCTGAAAAGATTGCTTCTTGGCTTATGCCAAACGATTTTAAGGCTATTGAAGGTCACGAATTTACAATACAATCACCGTTTGGCCCTTCACCATGTCGAGTAGAACAAGTAGATGCTCCACATTTTGTTCGTTTTGCATGGGATACAGATGGATGGTTTGTCACTTTTGAGCTGAAAGAAATTGGTGAGCAAACAGAATTTACGTTAACTCATGGTGGCTGGAAAGAAGCTTCGCATATCATTCCTAAAGCTAACATGCCTGCTGAAGCTATTCGTACAACAATGGATGGCGGCTGGACAATGCTTATCGGTCAAAAATTAAAAAATGTTGTAGAATCACAATGACACCGCTTGCTGTAAAATATGATGTTTTTCAAGCAATCGCTGATCCGACAAGACGTCATGTCCTACAGCTACTTGCTGCAAGTGATAAGCCCATCTCCCTTATTTCTGAGAATTTCTCTATAAGCCGAACTGCTGTCGTTAAACATTTAAAAATTTTAGAACAGGCTGAGCTTGTTTCTGCTCAGAAAAAGGGACGAGAAAAAATATATACATTACATGCTGAAAAACTAAAAGAAATTGAAGATTGGCTACAATACTTTGATTTATTTTGGGACAATAAATTGGCACAACTACAAAGCCTTCTTGAAGAATAATCAATAATGTCTCAGCATTATTGCGTCACACCCACTGAAAGAAGTTAAAATGGCAAGGAGCTGTCCACACTATTGGACAGCTCCTTGTTTAATATAGATAAAATAATCCACCATTAATAATTTCTATTTTAATTATTGCATCATATTGTTCCTCTAAAGCCTTCTTTTCAATGTCATAGCATTCTGGTTTGTCATCGATATCCTCATAAAAATAATCTAATACACGTTGATCTCGTTGCCATCTCTTTTTTGCTTCAGTAGCCCACGAATGGTCATCCTGTGCAATGATTGCTTCAATTGCTGCGTCTAATCTTTGAAGTGCCCGAATAGGTTTAATGATATATTGCACATGAAAAACATTGTCTGCTGGAGTAGTATCTAGCTCGGTTGCACATAAGGTTTCATGAAAATCCTCTTTAATGAGGCCTGTTAATAGATTGATACCAAAGGAAAAGAGCATTTCTTTCGTTTGGTCGCAGCAATACGATACTTTATAATTCACCCCTAGCCAAGGTGTTAAAATAGCCTGCCCTCTTGCTGTATCGACCTTCTCATACATTTGAACATAAGCTCCTAGCTCCCTTGTTGCTTGAAAAAGCTGGTTCATTCTTGGAGAACCAAAATGAATAGCCTCGCCATAAAGACTACCAGCTGATGCTGTTTGATTTGTAATGAATGTTACTTGGGCTGGATTTGGCTCACTATTTGTAGCTTCTACGTATTGCCAATAAAATGGTCGATTCATTATTTTTTTATCGATATCAACCGTTAATTGCACTGTAAGATAATGTTGATCTTCCCCTAAAATGTCGCAATCATTTTCTGTGAAAAATTGTCGTAAATAACTATGAACTTGCTGTGGATACATAGTCCTTCTCCCTTACACTAAACAGATTCTTTAAAGTTAGATAGAATCGCATCTAAGTCCCCTACTACCTTTTCAAAAACATCAATTTTCGTATGAAGTAATGCTAATATATTCTCTTCAATAGTATCGGCAATAGCCAGATTGTAAATATGAACATCATGCTCTTGCCCTAAACGATGTACACGACCAATCCGTTGCTCTAGCTTCATAGGGTTCCAAGGCAAATCGTAATTAATGACATGATGACAGAATTGAAGGTTAATCCCCTCGCCACCTGCCTCTGTTGCGATAAGAACCTGTGCCTTTTCCTTAAATAGATGCTTCATATAATCACGTTTGTTTTTATTAAATTTACCGTTAAACAGGACGCTCGTTATACCTTTAGAATGTAAATACCATTGCAAATAAATTTGAGTAGCTCTATACTCTGTAAAAATAATCACTTTATCTTCTGCCTGTTCGATTATTTCAAGTGTTTTTTCTGCCTTTGAATTCACTTCTAAAGCCATTAATTTTGCTAGTATAGCTTCCACTTCTTGTGATTGTGCATTATCTTCTTCAAGCATTTTAGATAATGTTAAAGCTGTCGCTTCTTTGCTACTACACATTTCCTTCCGCAATGTAATTAATGAAAAAGAACCCGTATTTTGAAGCGTTCCAAGCAATTCATAAACTTCCTCTTCTTCCTTCGTAAATTTGATCGGAACAATTTTAACGCGGCGATTTGTCCATTCAATACCCGTGTCCTCTCTCCTATTCCTCACCATCACCTGATTCACTAATTCCTTTAAATAATCATCATGCTCTAAATCATGCTTACTTGCCGAAAATGCAGATTGAAATGTATCATAATTGCCCAGATGGCCAGGCTTAAGTAAGGAAATAAGATAAAATAATTCAAAGACATCGTTTTGAATCGGTGTTGCCGTTAATAATAAACAAAACTTCTTCTTTAAACCTTGTACGAATTCATAAATTTGAGTTTTATGATTTTTTAGCTTATGCGCCTCATCAATAATAATCATGTCGTAATCCTGCTCATAAATACGCTCTTTATGCGGACTCTTTTTGGCAGTATCCATACTCATAATAAGGACATCGTAGCGCTCTATCGGAACATTTTTTTTATAAGCTATTGCCGGAATATGAAATTTAGTATTTAATTCTTCAATCCACTGATTAATAAGAGATGCTGGGGCTAATATTAATGCTCTTTTGACAAGTCCTCTGATCAGATATTCCTTTAAAATTAAACCGGCTTCAATTGTTTTACCAAGACCTACCTCATCAGCTAAAATCGCTTTTCCATTCATCCGTTCAATCACTGTTTCTGCTGCTTCTAGCTGATGTGTCAGCGGCTTTAAATTTGGTAAATACTTTGTTGCCTGTAAACCTGTGAAATCAGTAATTAACTTCATTTTCACAATGTCATAATTCATCTTGTACAATGTCCAACTATCCCATTTTTCAAGATGATCAAGTTTTTTTATAAAGCCTTCTTCCCATTCGGACGACCTTTCTATTTTCATGATCATCACCTCATGCCATTATTTCTAGTTTAGGTTGTCCAAAAAAGAGAAAGCTATGTTATGGTTTTGCGAAAGAAAAATTAAAGTTTACTCCGGCAAAGCGAGTAGTTGATTTTCGGGCGCTTTCCTAGGGGCGTCCGATGAGCCGCTTTTGTTGCTGACGCTTCGCTTTCGCACAGATAAAACATTGTTGCTGACGCTTCGCTTTCGCACAGATAAAACATTGTTGCTGACGCTTCGCTTTCGCTCAAAAAACATCTGCAGGCCTAAGTAAAAGCCGATGCCATATACCTTATTTATTAACACTATCTAATACCGTATTATTTTCTTCAAAGTTCTATTGCACATACTCCATGATTACCGCGTCTGCAATATTCGTTACTTTGCAAATCTAACTTTTTAAGTAAATTAAAAAGTTAGGACCTTAATTCGTACAATTTAAAAGGATAATGGTATTAAGATAGTCTTTTTATTCACTTCCTTTTTTCATACAATTAAAGAAGTATTACTTTCCAAAAAATTACGTTTTTTTAGAAGAGCGGGATTATGCCCAATTTAATAGGGCGCACATATACCGAGGAGGTTACTATGAAAATTCTTGAAGCATTAACAATGTCACTGCCTTACATTCATTTAGCTATGAAGGGCGAGTCCATGATTGGATTAGTAGATAAAGAGAGTGAGCGTATTATTGCTTATTTACCTGGGAAACGGATAGATTCTGGTTATAAAATCGGACAAAAACTTCACCCAGATGATGCTATTTTACATCTTCCACTTAAAGGAAAAAGCACTGATGAGCCTGTACCAAAAGAATATTATGGTGTGGTTTTTAACGCATTTTCTTTCCCCGTTCGTGAAAATGGGCAAATCGTAGGCGCGCTAGCCTTTGGAATACCTATTGACCATTCTCTACAAATGGAGAAATATATTCTTACTATGAATGACATTATCCAAAACCTACAGGATAAAGTACATACAATTGCCTCTCATTCGGAGGAGCTAGCTGCAACTAGCGAAGAAATTAATAAGCAAACACAATTTGCTTTAGAGGATGCTGAAAAAACAAATGGTATTACCGATTTAATAAAAAATATTTCTCGTCAAACCAATTTACTCGGATTAAATGCATCGATTGAGGCAGCACGAGCAGGTCAGCATGGTGCCGGATTTAACATAGTCGCACAAGAAGTTCGCAAGCTTTCTACTGAAACAACTTCTGCTACTGATAACATTGAATCCTCGCTTCGAAGCATCAATTATAATCTTGAAAATTTAAAGCAAAACATGACTCAAATAAATGGTGCCACAAATGAACAGGCACAACTTGTTCAGGACTTCAGTGAAATTATTGATGAGCTTACTACGCTTAGTATGGAAATGAAGGGTTTTATGTCTAAAGCAATGAAATAAAGGCTTATATCAACAGAAAAATCCGCCTCGCTTTCTGTGGTCAAATCAAGAGCCACATAAGCCTGCGCGGATTTTTTACTTTTGTGCTACTTTTGAAATAATTACCGAAATAATGAAATTAACCCTAAGCATTTGTAAAATATACGATATGATTACTTTTTGGTACACTATTGGAAAAAAGAAAATGAGGCCTATATGAAGAGGAAAATATTTATTTTACATGAAATATACGGTGTAAACGATTTTATAAAAAAGCAAGCTGAAACATACAGTAACGCTAGCACTACTGTTGAGTGCATTTCTTTATATTCAGAAAATACAGTATTTACATATGAACAAGAACAGGAATCCTATAAGTTTTTCATAAATGAAGTTGGCTTTGATGCGCCACTCAAAAAACTAAGCGAAAAACTATTGGAAGCTAGGACACAGTATAATGAAGTGCTATTAATTGGATTTAGTGTAGGTGCAACATTAGCTTGGCGACTATCAACCCTCCCATTACAAGGAATCGTTTGCGTTTATGGTTCACGTATTCGCCAGTATCTTGATATAATCCCAACTTGTCCGACGCTTGTCATTTTACCAAGTCGTGAGAAAAGCTTTAATGTCCATGAATTAAAGGAAGCACTCGATACATTACCAGCTGTTCACACGAAACAATATAAAGGTCAGCATGGTTTTATGGACTACTATAATTCGAACTATTGTCATGAAAGTTATTTACATGCACAAACCGATATTTTACAATTTTTTCAAATCGAACAAAATCAAGGAGGACAAAGTAATGGATCAAAATGAAAACATGATTATTGAACCTTATATTGAAGGAGGCAATGTCATATATCCAAGCTTTCACCTCTCCTTGCAGACAGGAATTATTATCGGCATTTATACAGATGTATCTAAAATCAATACATTAATGCAATGGTTTATGAAACAAAGCAATACGTATACATATCTTCGCGAAAGTGCGTTGTATGAGCGACTTACGGTTCGAGAATATATCCAATTTTGCTTAAAGCTCTTCGATGCTACTTCTGAAAAAATGGAGGATTTATTGCAATTAACCGCTTTAACGGAGCAAAAAAAAATCAAGATCAGCAAGCTTTCAAACGGAGAAAAGCAACGTTTAAAATTAATTCATACATATCTCAGTTCAGCACAAATACAAGTTTTAGAAGAGCCATTTCAAAATCTAGATGAGTTTTCCAAGCAAAAAGTCATTCAGTTATTGGGTGCCCTTCAAAAACAGGATAAAACAGTTATTTTACTGTCTAATAATCTTGAGGATTTAATTATTTCGAGTACAGCAATACATAGACTGGATACAATGGGCTTACATGGATTAGATGTTAAAGAGGATGAGACAGAACCAGCTTCTCCTACACTTGAAAATGCACCAATTCGACTTGATAAAATTCCTACGAAGAAAAATGACAAAATCATTTTATTTAATCCCCCTGAGATTGATTATATCGAAAGTGTTGAAGGGGTCGTTTCAGTGTATGTTGCAGGGGAAACCTATCCATGTACATTATCACTGAATGAGCTTGAGCAAAAATTGACACCATTTGGCTTTTTTAGAAGTCATCGCTCTTATATCGTAAACTTGCAAAAGGTTCGGGAAATCATTACGTGGACTCGCAATAGCTACAGCCTAGCCTTAAATAGTAATGAAAAGGCTGTAGTACCATTGTCGAAAAATAAGCTTGCAGATTTAAAGGAAATACTCGGAATTTAGGAGATTTCCCAGGAAATAAACGACTCCTGTCAGCTGAAATATTTCTCCACTAAAGGGCATTTTACTGCCTTTCACCTGTAATTTAATGTTGAGCTCTCCATTGTCCCTTATAGTGTAGATATCAACAACAACACAGGGAGGTTTTCAAATGAACGCAGTAATCGATGTTCAGCATTTGAAGAAAACATTTAATAAGGAAGTAGCATTACAGGATGTTTCATTTACTATTCAAAAAGGAGAAATATTCGGCTTTCTTGGTCCTAGTGGCTCCGGAAAAACTACTACTATTAAAATATTAACAGCACAAACTGAAAAAACTGCTGGCGATGTTTTATTGTTTGGTCGCCCAGCAGATGAGATGAAGCAAAGTAAAAATCGTAAACGCTTTGGTATTTTAACGGATAATAGCGGTCTGTACACACGACTTTCAATCGAAGAGAATTTATTACTATATAGTAATTTATATCAATTACCTAATTCAGCTGTTAAAGAGGCCTTGGATTTTGTTAACTTATATAGCGAGCGTAAAAAGAAGATTAGTCAGCTTTCTAAAGGGATGATCCAACGTGTTACGCTTGCACGTGCCATCATGCATAAACCAGAACTATTATTTTTAGATGAACCAACTTCTGCACTCGATCCTGTTAATACACAGCATATTTATAACGGCTTGCGTAGGTTAAATGAAATGGGTACGACAATATTTTTAACAACACATGATATGAGTGAAGCAGAAATACTTTGTGATCGTGTAGCCTTCTTACATAAAGGGAAAATTCGGGCAATTGGTTCCCCGAAACAGTTGAAAAAGGAATTCGGTGATGATTCCATTACAGTTGAATTAAAAAATGGGGCTAGTGAAATCATTCAAAATGGAGAACAGGATGCACAGAAACTGTTTCATTGGATGCAATCTAACGAAGTTTCTCGCATTTATACAAACGAGCCAACACTAGGTAATATTTTTATGCAAATAACAGGGAGTGATTTAGTATGAACATTTCAATGACACGTATTCAAGCTATTTTCATGAAAGATTATAAGGAATTTTCACGTAACTATGCGGTATCCTTAATGGCATTAATGCCACTTATTATGGCTATTCTATACAATCAAACAGGTGCCAATACTATCAGCATGTATTTCCTACCGATAAATATGGTGTTTTCTATTGTGACTGCCTATGTACAATGCTGTTTAATTGCAGAGGAAAAAGAAAAAAATACGCTTCGTGGTCTAATGCTATCCCCTGCTTCACTTGGAGATATTTTAATTGGTAAAAGCTTGTTTGTCTTTATCCTTACATTAGTAGTTGTAGCAACAACTATTTTGTTTGTTGGCTATGAACCTGCTAATCTTTTCATCATAGCTATCGCTTTAGTGTTTTCAGCAGTGTTCTATATTGCAATGGGAACAGTATGTGGACTATTCGCCAAATCGATTATGGAAGGATCTATTATCATTCTACCTGTTATCTTTATTTTCCCGTTCGGTCCTCTTTTCCAAGGATTATCGGAGGCCTTCCCTGTTTTAAAAGTCGCAGAGTGGTTACCAAGTTCTCAATTGGTACTATTAGCAGAGGCTTTAGAAGGAACATACACAACAATGGACATCATTGTTCCAATAGCTACTATTATCGTATGGTCACTAGTGACTTGGATTGTAGCAGGATTTATCTATAAAAAAAGAATGGTCGACTAAATTACTTTCTAACGATTTTGGGTTTTGTAGCCATGCTGGGTATGTAGAATGACACTTTGAGAGATATTTTACATCTAGTTTAAGCGCTATTTTGCACTATAAATAAATATAAAAAGTCCAATTTCTCAACATTAAAACTAAGAAATTGGACTTTTATCATTACTTCGGAATAGCTCCCGATTGCTGAAGATCGTTATTACAGTAAAGCACCCCGTTAGTTGGACAAGAAAAGTGAAGCTTATTCCAATCGCTCCCGATTGTTCAATAAACTACATCAACAATTATGAAACTATCTTCTACTTTCTTCGTATATTAACTAAGTCAACTAATTTTCGAGGTGATAATAATGTACGAGTACTATTTCGTTAAAGTGGAACTAAATGCTTGGGGTAGTAAACCAAAAGAAGATTATCAAAATATAATTCACCAATACGCATCTGACGGATGGAGATTTGTTCAAATTTTTGCTCCTTCAACTAAAGGATATGGTTCCGCAGCCTATTTTGAATTAATTTTCGAGAGACCCCTTAATTAGATTTGAGGGGTATTTCTATTTTGGGGGAACATAATGTAGAATTCTGTTTACTTAAACTCATCAGCTTTTTATCACTAACAGTTTTGTTCTAATGTGGCTCATTTTTTGCATTACTTTTTATTAGACATTAATAATCTAATCTATTTTTACAGCAAATGCTCATTCCTTTTGTGCTTTCTTATTGATACAGATAGGTAAGCTTTTGAAGTTATCGCCAGCTTTTCCCCCTGTTCACA
>NZ_JARVRU010000151.1:0-10372 GCF_030209535.1 Lysinibacillus sp. fls2-241-R2A-57 | reverse complement strand
AAAAAAGCTAATAATGCGAAGTGTTGATCAGGATTTTTTTACTGCGAAAGTTGAGTTATTTAAAATCAACTCGCATCTCTAGCATTATTTATACCCACTGTTTGTATCTATAAATCTATAAATCTGGTTCTCATTATGCCCACCATTTCTTTACCTAGGGTAAGAATTTTAATTGTCCTACCAGCTTTTTCAGTGCTAAGACGTGTATCTAAATTCATTTCCCTAAATTTCCTTCAGTCGGCCAAATAGAATTCACCTTTGAGTTAGCCTTTATAGCAGCATATCATATAGTCTTCTATTATCTACTGTGATAAATTTAACTTTCTTCCTTCCTTGCGTATGGTTATCCCTTGCAAAAACAACATCATCATCGGCATTGTACTTTAATTGAATGTCGTTACCATCCGAAAGGTTTGCCCTACAAGGCGATTCAAGTTATCATACCGGAACTAATAATCGCAATCTCCTTGTTCACCAAAAGACCTAATTTTCGATTTTTAATACTCATCGCTAAAACAAAATAATAGAAAATAGGCTCGTTATGACATGAAAAGTCATGGCGAGTCTATTTTCTATTTGTACATTGGCTTCGTTTTTACTTTTCTAAAATGTTGTATACTTTTTTGAGAATGGTCCAGTCCTTACCGCCATCTTCTGCTTGAATATTGCTCGTGAAAATTATCAATATTTCCCTGACTTAGTATTTTCATATCATTAAAAAGACTATCAAGAATATCTTCAGCAATCACTACGCCTTCTACACAACCTGTATTTTTTGCCAGAAGTTCTACCGCTACTTTTATTATATACCCTCTGTCTGCTTCAGACAGAGTACTATCATTATAAACTTGAATTATTAATTTTTTTATTTGTTCTTTGACCTTTTTGTTTTCAATGTACTCTTCCTCTTCACTTTTGAATTGCTCATTCTAGTAGTTTTTGTAATAGTTCTTTAAAGAATTTCTAATTTTGTCGATTTCACTTCGATAACCTATTTTCATAACAGATAATTTAACAACGACACCTTCCCTTTTCATGAATAGTATAAGCACTTTGAGGTATTTACCTTGTATGAAAATAACCCCAACTTAGTTTAAAAATTCAAAACTGCTATCTGCTAACTTTTTTTTAGCGATGTACTCTGACTCCCATTCATTATAGTTATTGGGGGGGGCTGTATTAATACCCTCTAACCAATATTTATCACCATAGACCATACACATAGCCCAATGATACTCTGTTTCATGACTAAAAAATAATGCATCACTATATGTCTCGATAGGCTTTGAAAAGTATTTGAAATTATTAATAATCGATTCTGCTTCATTTTTAGACTTTTTAGCATATTCTACAATAATACCTTTAATAATTTCTTTAAAAGTAAAACCATTATAAATAATTTTCTGACTTGAACTTGTATCAATCAAGATAGTACCATCTCTATCCATACATCATTTCTCTCCCTTTTATTGATTATTATGGACATACCTTATGTTTATTAAATAAGGTAGCAGCTTTATCACTAAAAATCGCCATTTGACTACCGATTGGTATTGGTTTTCCACCTTTCATAGCAGCTCTAGGATTTGCTAGCATCGGTCCTCTTACAGCATCAAAAGAATGGGAAAGAGTTCCACTTCGACCTTTCTTAACATATTCTGCCCATTCACCTGTAGGTGTTTCAAATGTTTTTATATTTAATTTTGATAATTCTGTATCTGGAATTTCAAATCGTGTAATACTTGTTCTTTTTCTAGCTGCCCATTCTTGAGCCTGTGATAAATCTGTCGTTACATAAAACCCTCCTTTACCACTTGGATTAAAATCTAAATTAGGACGACCAAGAGAAGGATTTATTGATCCTTTAATATTTCCTGCATGATAAAATGTAGTTTTTCCTCTCAATCCAAATATATCAATAGAAGTATTTGTATCATGAACATATCCATATAACTGCATTCCACCCACAAGCCCGATTGGGTCCATTTGAGTATAATTTCCTGATTCTGGGTCATAGTAACGGAATCTATTATAGAAAAGCCCCGTTTCAATATCGTGATATTGTCCTTGATACCTAAATGGAATAAAGTCTGTATCTCCTGTAAATTCTTTTACTTGTTTGTCTTCGTTTAGTTCTGATTTTCCTCTGCCATAAATATCAAGTTCACGTGACCAAACTTTTTCTCCCTGTTCGTCGTAGGCATTTACCGGTGTGCCCAAGTGATCAGTTATGATACTGTAACTGCCTTCATTTGTTAGTTTGGCTGTTGGAATGAAGTTGTCTGCATCAAATATCCATGTAGTAAGATTTTTGTTTCCTGCATTTGACAGTCCACTTTCTTTTGTAATGTTCCATTCGTGTAAAATGGTGTTCCTATCCCATAGGAATTTTGTTGCTTTGCCTTCACTCACTTTGGCCACTCGTCGTCCAAGTGGGTCGTAGATAAAATGAACTTCTTTTAAAACGGATTGATTCTGTGAAAAACATATAGCTTTAGACATCATGCCATTGCCATAGTATTCATACTTCCACGTAACACCATTCTTCTTAACTTTCTGAATCATATTCCCTTCATCATCATAAGAGAATGTTGCCTCTCTCGTTTCAAGCAATCTACTTCCGGCACCATAGACACGATCTGTCTTTTCTTTTGTTTCATACAAATTCCCGACATCGTCAACACTGCGGTGTAAGAAATCAAATTGACCGCCTTGATTGGACCAAACGAGGTTACTGAATTCATCGTAACCATAAGTAACTTTTACACCTGTTAACTCGTTGACCATGCTTCGTAAGCGATGATTGACGTCCCAATTATACACTCGTCTTCGTGTGTCGCGGTTTTGACTATTTATTCGATGGTGTGTTGGTCTACCTGTTACATCATATTGCCATTTGCTAATGACATCCCCTGGCAAGATTCGCTCAATCTCTTGACCGAGTTCATTGTACTGCATGGATGCTGTCCACTGTTCTTGCTCTGAGCGAGAAGCCATAATTTGTGACACATTGCCCATCTCATTACGAGCGACATCGATTTTTGCACCTAAACTACTTGTTATCTGTGAACGGTTGCCTAATTCATCATAACTACTCGCAATCCAATGGTCATTTTGCCATTCCTTGATTACTTGTCCAGATGGGTCTCGCTCTAGCTTTACGGTCACATGCTCATTTTCAGTTTCTATTAACGAACCATTTTTGTCGTAGCCAAACGTTTCCCAAGTGTCATCATAATAATCAGCTCGAATGACATTCCCTAGACCATCATGCTGGTACGCTGTAAAACGATCACCTGGACGTTGAATCCTCTGAACCAATCCAGCTAGACTTCGCTCATACGTTCTTTCAATATCATCAAAGCCGATTTCCTTGATAACATTCCCTTTCGCATCACGTTCAAACTGATACGCTTCGCCTTTTTCATTGATAACAGCGGTTAACTGTTCCTCTGTATCATAGGTGAATTTGACTTTCTTCCCACCTTGTTCTCGGGATATTAAACTACCAAGAATAGTGTAATCAAAGGTTACTTGCGTATGGTTATCTTTCGCAAAAACGACCTCATCATAGGCATTGTACTTTAATTGAACGTCGTTATCATCTGAAAGATTTGCCCGTATTAGGCGATTCAAGCTATCATAACGGTATTTCTCTGTGGCCCCTAGCGGATTGGTCGTTGTTGTGCAGTTACCACGACGGTCATACGCCCATGTCGAACTTGTCCCGTCTGGTAATGTTACTTGACTCAAGTTTAGATCAGTATCATAAGCTAAGCTTACCACATGGCCTTGCGCATTTGTCACCGTTTCAATTAAACGATGCTCATTATAAGAAAATTCAGTCTTTGTTCCGTCTTCTAAAATATTTTCCTGTAATGTACCGTCTTCATTATAAATCCACTGACGACTTCCACCCTCTGCGTTTACTACCTGAATTAGCCTATCCTTCTCATCGTACTGTGAAGATAAGGTACTGCCATCTGCAAGAGTAATCGTCACTGGATTTGCCCACTCATCATAGCTATATGCCGTTACACGACCATCTTCATCTACTGTTTGAAGTAATTCAAAGTCCTCATTATATTCATAGCTAACTTCACTACCATCTGGATGAACAATTTTCGTACAGAGATTATCTTCGTTGAAATAATAATAACTCTTATGGCCTAAGCTATTCGTAATCTCATTATAGCCCTCATGATATGAAAGTTCCCCTGCAAGAACATTGCCATCTCCCCATGTTTTGATTACCCGTGCACCTGTAGTTGGACCATCATAGCGCCAGTAGAAGCTATTTTTATTGCGATCTATTTTTTGCATCATTAAATGTTTAACATATTTGATATGTGTACTTTGCCCTAATGCATCTTGAATTTCGATTAAATCCTGCCCATTATTGTAAACATAGCGAACTAAGACTTCACGACTCATTTGATTACGTAAGGCGACTTCTGTCATTCTGCCTGCTTCATTAGTAGTAACCTCGAGCACTCTACCAACACTGTCGGTTACTTGAGATAGGAACCCTTTAAGGTTATACGCAAATTGAATATGATGGTCTTGTTCATCTCTTACTTCTTTTAATCGGTATGTTGTCTCTGTTGTTTGTTCAAATACATAAATCAATCGTGTATCATGCTCAAACAAATGGTACTCCTCGCCTGTATTTGTTAAGGTCATTCTTTCTCGTTTGTTAAAATACGGCAAGTTTATTGGTAAAATTGGAAAGCCAACTGCGCGACCATCCGTCACAACAATCCCAATCAGGTCATCTTCTTCAAAAATCTCTAAGGCTAGATCGTATGTAAAATGCATACCATGACCTGTTAAGCCAATCCGACTACTATCACTGTACCAAGCACGTTCCCAGGAAAGGGGGATGGGTCCAGGTAGTTCAAAATCGACGCCTTCATAAACCATACGCCCTGTAATTAAATCAACAGGTTCAAAACCCCATTTACAGAATTTCTCACTTAACCCTTGTGTACATTTAAATTTACTGTCCTTCAATACTTTATGATTAAATTTCGTTAGCCCTTTTGTAGCTATATCCTTCATACCTTCTATTACCTTCGACGCAGCGAGCAATTCATCCATCGACGAAATGACTTTATCTGCGGCCGTCTTCACAGCCTTAGATCCTTTGTTAGCTAGTTCCACTAGTTCCTTTACTGCATCTAACGTTTTAGATACTTTCGGATAAGCTGCCTTCATCCCTTTTGCTACAGCTTTTGAAGCATCTAGTGCCTTATCAGCAGTTTTTACAAGTTTTGACGCTTTATTGACCTTGTAAGCTGTCTTTGCTGCATCACCAACTACTGGAACCGCACCTACTATGTTCATGGCTGCTCCCATGTAGTCTCCTCTTGCCAAGCTAATTCCTGCATTCGCTATATCTGCAAATGTACCTATGACAGGAATAAACCCAGCAACATCCAATGCTGCACTTACGCCATCTACTAATTTACTAAAGAAGCCTTTTTTCTCTTTCTCCTCCTCTTGCTTTTTCGGGAAAATTACGTCAACTTTCGACGTGGCTTCGATTGCTTCTGCATTTAACTTCGGTGGTTGGCTTTTCTTCTCCGTACCTTCTTGATCGATGAGCGTACTGATTAACTGGGTGTCAGTCGCAAGGATCACGTGGCTTTTCTCCTGCGCTGATATAGCAATCCATTCTTCCGCCTCCACGGAGAGCTCTTTCATGCCACTAATTTCGAGTGTTTCATCTGCCGCTATCATGATGGTACTGTTACTTTGAAATGTTACGCCATCTCCATCATCCATCTTTAAGTCCAATACCCCATCTACTGCACTAAAACTAATATCTCCAACACCTAATGTCACATCTTTCCCAGCATTGGTCGCCAAGGACTTAACGGTCGTATCCGCCATTTTCTTCGTCTGCTTTTGCCCACCCTCTGCTGTGACTGGATTAACACGCACCGAGCTGATGACGATGGCCTCTTCCTCCACTGCACTTGGAAAATGCAATTGAGCACGCGCGCCTATTTGGGGCATTAAATACATAACGCTATTAGCATCTGCTGAATAAGCAAACCAATGTGCTTTTTCTTTATCTTGGTTTTTATCTATATCTAAATGAATTTTAACGGTGTTTTGCGTGACATCAATGATCTTTCCTGTAAAGGCTGCACCAATGAGATCTAAATTACGTACTAATCGCTGACGAATACTTTTCTCTGGTTGGCCAGTATATTGAAACTTCAACACACCTTTATCAAGATAGATTTCCCGAGCCGTTATAACATAGGATCTCCCCTTTAATTGCACCAACGTACCTAAGTCATGGGCTTCCGTGCTTTCAAACTCACAGAAGGTATAATCGGCTTCACTCACATCCGTACCATCATTTTCAGTAATCAAACGATACGAATCTACATCCATACGTAATACAGAAGGCAGATGATCGATAGTTACGCTTTTTCTACTTTGAGGTGTACCGAGCCAAAATCGAGCACCCTTTCCTTTTAAATCAGGAAAAACAACCGCATGCAAACGGGAGGCCATTCTTTTAATAAATTCCCAGTCTGTTTCTAAGTATTGGATCGAAATTTGACCAATGGCCTGTTCGTTAGAAGCTCGGTCGATATAATCCCCTTGAGGATAGGCTCCCACGATAGTATTGATTAACTGCACATACGTCATATTCGCATCTTGAAAAGAACGTGAGCACTTCTCAATATCCATATTGGCCGTAAATGATACCGCCTCAACGGAGACATAGTGCACGCCTTGTGATGCCTGCAACTCCGCGTTTTCAATTCTTCCTGAGAATAGTATGTCACTGTTTCGTCCAAATTTCACGACCACTTCATCTGTATGACTGACCCGCTGAATATATTTTTGCGCTTGCTCTTCAGCGATCATTCCCGTAAAGTACAGTCTCGCATGGTCATTACCCTTATGTTTGATTGTTAGTTTATCTAAATGAATAAGTGGATAAGGCCATACGAGCTCAAGATCCTCATACGTACTGACAATGTGTACTTCTTTTTCTCCTGGCATTGCATTACTAACCTCCTCTCAATCGATTTTCTCTTAAAAACCTTGTATTGGTATTTCTAATTCCTCTTGCCCGTCATGAACAATATCGATTTTGCCTCCACCTGCTGAGCATTGCGTATGGCAGCGGCTTAATAACGCTTGCTTCCCCTCGACATTGACATTTTCCATTCCTTCCAACCAATCAATGGAACAGACTGGCGTACACGGCTTTTCCAATTTTAAGCAGACACCAAAAGTTGGAATATTATCAGGGTTTCGATCTCCTACATTCATCACGGCCTTCTCTTTGATAAATACGCCATGATCTTGCGGCAAGTTTAAATAATTTAGATGGCTACCATGCTCACAGGCAATGATTGCCCCATGTACTACATAACTAAATTGCTCCTGTTCCGAACCTTCTGTCTCTAAATTTTCCACAACTTGAGCCATTAGCAATCCATCCTTTCGTATCGCTTTGACACTGTTTCAAACTACTGTTCAACAGTGTTTTCGGCTGATTTAACAGACATTATCTACTGTCTCGCTAGTCTCACTCGCTGCAACTGGATCCCGAGAAATGGTCGTCGCAGCATACTTTCCGCCACATCTAAATTGACGATGGTGAAAGATTCCTTTTTGCCGTCGACTTGAAAAATACAATCTAGTTCCACCTTCTTAGGGTCAATCACGAGCTCCTTTATTTGTCCGTCTGGATAATAAATCGTCTCATCGGCAATACAGTTCTTCTTCACAATGTCCATAAGCCAATGCACGCGCTGTGTCCCTTTCTTCACATCCGTAAAGACGATGGCTGTAAACTCTAAGTGATCCTCGTATTTCACTAACAACTCTTTTAGATCATCGGACACGATTCTTTTGGGCCTATCCAAATAATCCAGATAGATCGCATTCTCTTTCTCTAGCACTTCCCCGAATACAGATGAACAGACAAAGTTATCATCGAGGTCTGTTTTGAAAGGAATAATTGGATTTGTAATGCTTTGATCTTGCCGAACAATAAAATACTCCATCTCTTCCTCCTGTACCTATCATATCTGTCGATTTCACAGTTAATGAATCCATTGAATATCTTCTATCTGCTCTGTGCTAAATCTACATTTCTCTTGATCACGTTTAAAGAAGGTAGCTCCTTTTAAATTGGCACCTGTAAAATTGGCACCTGTGATCTGCGCAAACTCAAACCTTGCATTTTCCAAATTAGCATCTCTAAAATCAGTACCCAGGTAGCACGCAACTTCTCCATCGGAAAGCCTCAGCGTTTTTCCCTGTGCATGAGTAAAATTAGCGCCTACTAAATTGGCATTTCGAAAATCAGCATCTTGAATGGCTGCATAAGAAAAATCAACATTCGCTAACTTACAATCTACAAAACTAGTACCAATGCAAACACTTTGTTTCAATGAAGCACCTTCTAAGTCACTCCCATTGAAATTTGCATAGGAAAAGTCCATTTGATTAAAATGTTTTTGCTGTAATGGTAGGCTTGAGAAATTTTCAAACGTATACGATTTGTCTGTCTCGTTTTTCTCTAACCATGAGAGCAGATTGTTTTCCTCTCGTTCCCGTTCATCAATGATTGCAACATCTTCACTAAACCCTTTATATTCACCGACACGAAATCGCAAGCACGCTGCTCGTTGAAAATTGATTGCAGGGACGCTTTCTTTTTGATAGCGAAACAAGTAGCGTACCAATTGAATGATATATTGATGAAACAGAATGACGATCTGTTGAATAATTGCTCGAACATCAGCAGATTGAATAGTGATATACGGTTTTCTTTCTATTTCAAGCGTTTTTTGTAAATCTATCATCGCCTCACTAAGCCAGTCTGCTTCATACTGTGCCGTGCATTCTATCCAATCGTAATACCAGGTTTCTCCATATGCTTCTAGCAAATACGTACACTTATTTTCTAGTAATGATGTTCGTAGCAATGAAAAATGGATAAAGGCAACTGGCGCTAACTTTTCCTGTTTTTGCTGATCTCTACTATTCGCAAACAGCTGTTCAAGTGCGTTTATAATTGGCTGTAGCAAAACTTCCTTCTCTTGGCGAAACTGTCGATCAACCTTCTCTTGCAACCGGCTGACATGAACTGACACGCATTCATCCATAAAATGCTGTAATGCTTCTTCTCGTTTCATGCATCCACATCCTCACTAATTTGCTCGTACTTCCGTTCCTTTAATCTCCATTTTGTCTTCCATCTTGATTGAATTTTCTTTACAAGTCATCTCAATTTTTTCATTGGCATTAATCATAATTTGCTTCGCATTGATAGCGACTTTATCTGTTGCTTGTAAAGTAATATTTTTATCACTTATGATGGAGATCCCATTGTCATCCATCAGCGAAATCATTAATCCTCCACCAGATATGACAATCCGATCAGGTGCAAGTAAAATTTGTTTACCATGCTTCGTTCTGAGTGTTTTGACATCTGGATCAGCCATACGTGCTGGATCTTGGCGACTATCCTCCGGTGGTGCAGCACTTGCCCCACTGCCGCCACCGCCTCCTGGACTAGGCGGATTCGTCGCCGCTAACATCGCACCAGATTTTGGAGGCGCTTTTGAGACAGAACTAATCGCAATCCCTTCACTCTCACGATTGCCTGGGAAGTAGATTCTCACATTGTCAGATAGCTCCGGCATGAAGTACCATCCTGTATTATCTTCTGATGCATAGATTGTTGAATACGGAAACCAATAAGCCGTATCCTTTTCTTGCCCCTCATCGAAATCGACATGAATTCGAATTTTGTCCCCTGCAACATCAATTACTTTTCCTTGAATAGAAGCACCAATAATAGCTTGATTATACGTAGTGTGAACACTGAAACCGTTCTGAGGTGTTAACGTATAGATATGCTTGAATAAACCATCTTTTAGCGTCGAGAAGATTTTATAGACATACAATGTTTTAGATTGGAAAGTAACTTCATTACCTATTTTGTATGGTTGAAGCGATTCTACTTCATAGTACATGTAGTCACTATCGGTAATACTGTCGAGATGATTTTTACTGGAGACAAGGAAGTTGCCAATTGCTTTTTTTACACGATAATTGATGGCCTCCATTTCCGGCGTACCCCCAGCTTGAAACGGGACACCGAAGTAAAACTTTGCGGCTGAATGTACCGTGTCTGGCACTAAGCCTGTATGGAATCGCGATGCCATTCGTTTAAGAAACTCCCAATCTGTCTCTATATATTGCATTGTGAAGCTACCAAGATTAGCCCCATTCGTAACACAATCCATGAAATCTGCACCGTTTTGATCGGCAATACATACATCTATTAATTCACTATATGGCATACTTGCATTTTGATAGGTTT
>NZ_JARVRU010000084.1:0-10437 GCF_030209535.1 Lysinibacillus sp. fls2-241-R2A-57 | reverse complement strand
CTACTCGACGCTCGCTCGCAGGAAGCCTTGCTCTGTGCGAAAGCGAAGCGACAGCAACAGATGTTTTTTGTGCGAAAGCGAAGCGACAGCAACAATACGAGGTTGGTCACGGAAGCGTTATTACAAGACGTGATGCTCTTAGCCTTCGTTCCTCTGCCGGCTTGCTTCATGGTCTTTCTGTAACACTGACCCCAAGGAGTCGCCCAGTCTCCACTCAACTTATTTACATAGCATACGTTTTAACATATGTCATCCACAACTTTTGGTAATGAGCCATTACGCGGAGTAATAGGCGTTTTTTTACGGCTATAGTATAATTATCTTAAAGGAATGTTGCGGAATTGAACGGGGGCTTGTATATGTTAGTAGATTTTAGAGTGAAAAATTGCTTGAGTTATAACGATGAAACGCTATTTTCGATGGTGGCGGGAAGCCGCATTCGAAAATTAAAGGACACACATACGATAAAATGTGAATCGTTTCGCCTTGTAAAAAGTGCCTTTATTTTCGGACCAAATGGAAGTGGAAAATCAAACTTATTCACTGCTATTAAAGTGTTGCGTTCTTTGTTGTTTAACTTTGAAAATCTTAATAATGTCAAACAACTGCGCTTACCCTATCAACCGTTTAAGCTAGGAAGTCAGCAAGGGCAACCAACAGAATTTATGATTTCATTATTACTCGATGGGGTACTGTATGATTATGAGGTACAGTATAATGCATCGCAGGTACTTTATGAATGCCTAACTAAAACGACAAAGTCCGTGAAAGAACAGCTCTTTATCAGACAGTGGGATGGGACAGAATATTTGTATAAAACTGCCCAAAATACAGCACTAGAACTGACAAAATATACGCGTAATAATACAGCTTTCTTATCAGTATTAAATGTCTTTAATGACCCAGATGCTACGAAAATATTTGATTGGTTTTTACATAAAATCCTATTTTTAGATGAGGCAAATCGGTTATCAAGTCATCCGCTTATTCGTAAACTTGAAGAGGAGCCATTTAAGAAAGCGGTTATTAAGTTACTAAAGATTGCGGATTTTTCTATTCAAGATGTGACGGCAAGACGCGTTGAGCGAAGAGAGAAAAATACCATTGGCTATGAATTTGACACACCAGAGGTTATACAAGAGGTGGATATTGATTTGCACTATTTATCGTTCAATGAAGCAGGTGCACCGATAGGCACAGAGACGATCAATTGGACGATGGATTCAAAGGGGACAGTCCGTATGTTACATTTAGCATGTGTTATGGTAGATGCATACAATAAAGGAAAGACCATTTTTATAGATGAATTTGATACGGCATTTCATGTGTCTATCTGCGAATTTTTAATGGCCGTTATGAACAGCAAACGTAACGCTACGAATCAATTTGTTGTTACAAGTCATGAAATTGATTTATTAGATCAGCCACTACGTTCCGATCAAATATGGTTTGTGAATAAAAGCTTTAAAAATGAATCCGAGTTATACTCCTTATTTGATTTTACAGATTTGCAGAAGAAACGTGGAGATATTTCCTATGCCAAGCGTTACTTAAAGGGCGAATTCGGGGCAACACCGGTTATTAATGAATATTTATCAGATCAATATTTAACTTCTTTCAGCGGGTATCCAAACACCCGCTGAAATAGAGGAACTCAGTCTAAGAGCGCCACGTCCTGTGGCAATTTATCTGTGCGAAAGCGTAGCGTCAGCAACACATGACTGAGTGACCAACATCATGTTACTGACGCTACGTTAGCACTGCGCTTTCGTACAGAAAACATTTGTTGGCCTAAAGCCTCTGGCGGATGTCACGGAATTGGAAAGGAGTGCTTTGTGCAAGCACAAAGCCGATTCCGGACGCAATTATGCCGAGGCATAATTGATAGGGAAGTGGAGGTATCTGAGCAATGAGAGTACGTCAACAAGGTAACCGAACACTGCGTAAAACAATTTTAATTTATTGTGAAGGTGAAACCGAGCGCATTTATTTTGAACAAATGCGTATTTTAAAGCGCTCAAAAATGGTAAGTGTCAAAATAAAAAACGTTAAGCGTTCAGCTATTAAGCTAGCCCAGCATGCATATCGAGATTCAAGCTATCAATATTTTGATGAGGTTTGGATTGTTTTTGATAAGGATGATTTAACCGAAAGGCAATTAGAGGAAGTTAATGACTTTTGTGAGGAGCAAAATATTCATATTGCCTACACAAATGAAGCGTTTGAATTATGGCTGCTGTTGCATTTTGAAGAGGTCGATATTTCGGAAAAGTATCCTCGTGCTGTCTTAAATGACAAGATGGAGCAGCATCTTGGGATTTCACGCTATTTTCGTCATAAAGCGGATGAGTCAGTCATTGCACCTATCGCACTTCGACATGAGGTCGCTATTAAAAATTGCACGGAAATGATGGCACTTCGCAAGACAGAAAGCCGTGACAACCCTTATTGCAACATACATGAAATGATACAATACATATTTTAACTTCTTTCAGCGGATATATGGACACCCGTTGAAAGAAAGGAACTCAGTCTAAGAACGCCACGTCCTGTGGGAATTTATCTGTGCGAAAGTCACGTTAGCACTGCGCTTTCGCACAAAAAACATGTGGTACTCATCGGCCCCCTAGACAGCCATAATGGGAACGGAAATCAACCACACGGTATGGTAATGAGCCAAAAATATGACAATTAATCTGTACATTTGACACACCTTAAAGCTATAAAAGAAACGTGTAAATTGTATTCGTCATTCTTTACGATTAGCTAGATTGCCTTTTCAATCTAAACCCATTACAATAAAGTTAAGTTAATAAAAGGTTTGAGAGATTGAGAGACCATTAAAAACATATGTACATTTTGTACATGTGCTTTTAATGGTCTCTTTTTTCGTTCTCAATTAAGGAGGGAATTCAGTATGAGCACAGCTTCAGCAATACAACGTCAACAAACGATTGAAGATTTACAAAGTAAAGAATACGATTTATTGGTTATTGGTGGGGGTATTACAGGTTGCGGTATTGCGCTGGATGCCATTGCCCGCGGGTTATCTGTAGCGTTAGTTGAAATGCAAGACTTTGCTGCTGGTACTTCTAGTCGTTCGACAAAATTAGTCCATGGTGGGCTCCGTTATTTAAAACAATTTGAAATAAAAGAGGTTGCGGATTTAGGAAAAGAGCGTGCGATTGTTTATGAAAATGGACCACATGTGACAACTCCTGTTTGGATGCTACTCCCATTCCATAAAGGTGGTACATTCGGCAAATTCTCAACGAATATTGGCTTACGTGTATATGATTTTTTAGCAGGTGTTAAACGTTCTGAGCGTCGATACATGTTAAATGCTGTAAAAACAATTGAAAAAGAACCTTTAGTCAAAGCTGAGGACTTACGTGGTGGTGGTGTATATGTAGAATATCGTACAGATGATGCCCGTCTTACAGTTGAAGTTGCCAAAGCTGCTATCGAAAAAGGCGCTACACTTATTAACTATACAAAGGCAGAAAGCTTTTTATATAACGACCAAGAGAAAATTAATGGCATCACAGCACAAGATTTGATTGCCCAAAACACGATTAATATTCGTGCTAAAAAAGTTGTGAATGCTGCTGGTCCATGGGTAGACGATGTTCGTGAGATCGAAGGGAAAGAAAATGGTAAGCATTTAATTTTATCAAAAGGTGTGCACATCGTTTTTGATGAATCCAAATTTCCATTACATCAAGCTGTCTATTTTGATACACCTGATGGCCGCATGGTATTTGCGATTCCTCGAGATGGAAAGACATATGTTGGAACGACAGATACATTTTATAAAGGTGATGCATGTGAAATGAATATTCATCAAGAAGATCGTGATTATATGATGAAGGCAATTCATTACATGTTTCCAAAAGTTAATGTCACTGATGAAGATATCGAATCAAGCTGGGCAGGTGTTCGTCCATTAATTCATGAGGAAGGTAAAAATCCATCTGAAATTTCTCGTAAGGACGAAATATGGGAATCTCCTTCAGGTCTTGTGACGATTGCTGGAGGTAAATTAACAGGTTATCGTAAAATGGCTGAAACAGTTTTAAATATGATTGCGCAAGAGTTAGAACAACAATTTGGTGTTACATCTAAACCATGTCATACAAAGCATATTCATATTTCTGGTGGAGATGTTGGTGGCTCCAAAAACTTCCATGCATTCGCATCTAAACGAACAAAAATGGGCGTCGCCATCGGATTATCTGAAGAGGAAGCACAACATTTAGCACATCATTACGGTGCTAATGTAGACACTGTTTTTGAATTTGCAAAAGAGAAGCATGCGGTTTTACCACAGGGGCTATATGCTCAGTTACTGTACGGTATTCATCATGAAATGGTTGTTCATCCAAACGATTTTTTGATTCGTCGCACAGCATATATGTTCTTTAATATCGCCCTTGTGAAACTGTATAAAGATACGGTTTTAGATGAAATGGCAAAACAATTATACTGGTCTACTGAGCAACGTACACAATATGAAAAAGATTTAAATACAGAAATAACACGAGCAACTACCGCATTATAATAAAAATGAGGAGCTGTCCTAAAAGTAAGAATATATAGGTAAAAGCGCGCGTAGACTTTAGCGAATTGCTTTTTCGACGAAGCATGGGCTGAGACGTGGCGTAGAAGATTCCTTTGCGACAAAGCGTAAGTGAACCACGAGCGTAGAAGCACCGCGATACGGCTCATGCCTTGTTCGAGAAAAGCGAAGCGGATACATTATGCCTGATTTCTTATGAAGAACTTTTTGACAGCTCGATTTTTAAATAAAGGGGTAATCTTATGAATTTCAATAATCAACAAATTATTCCCGCTGCACGTACAGTAAAGCAATTTGATGATGTTTTAAAAAGTCGATTCGAATACATTGTTCTACTAGAAGTGCATATTAGTTTACTCAAGTCAATAAAGCGTGAGGTAGATCGTAACGGTAAAAAATTAATTATTCATGCAGACTTAATTCATGGCTTAAAAACGGATAATTTCGCAGCTGATTTTTTATGCAATGATATCCGTCCAGCAGGTATTATTTCTACTCGATCAAATATGTTAATAAAAGCAAAATCTCGTGGGATTATCGCTATTCAGCGTGTCTTTTTAATTGATACGATTGCGCTTGAAAAAAGTTTTTCAATGATTGAATCAGCGAAGCCTGATTATATTGAATTATTACCAGGTATAATTCCTTCAATGATTTCAGAAGTACACCAGCGTACAAAAATCCCTGTAATTACAGGAGGCCTAGTCCGCACAGGTGAAAGTATAGAGGAAGCACTATCAGCTGGGGCAGTGGCCATCACAACATCTAATGAAGAATTGTGGGAAAATTTCAAAAAATAGGTTGACTATATATATTGTTTTCTCTACAATGTGGGTAAGTTCAAAAGCGCGTGGTTAGGAAAAGGAACCCACATTTATTCATCTGCATTTCAGTGTGCAGTTTGTTTAAGTGTGGGTTTATTTTTTTTGCTAGGCGTACTATAACAAAGGGGGCTTCTTGTATGTCTACATTTACAGCTGAAATTGTTGGCACGATGATTCTTATTTTATTCGGTGGTGGCGTTGTTGCTGGAGTATCATTGCACAAATCGAAAGGCTTTGGCGGTGGATGGGTGGTGATTACATTCGCTTGGGGTCTAGGTGTGGCGATGGCTGCATATACTGTTGGTGGTATTAGTGGTGCTCATTTAAACCCTGCTTTAACAATCGCACTTGCTACAATTGGTAATTTCCCATGGGAAGACGTCCCTACTTACATTGTTGCACAATTGATTGGTGCATTTTTAGGTGCGGTACTCGTTTATTTTATGTATTTACCACATTGGAAAGGCACGAAAAATCCAGATGCAAAACTGGGCGTATTTTCTACAATTCCTGCTATTAAACATCCATTATCAAATTTAATTTCAGAAATGATTGGTACATTTATACTTGTTTTAGGTATTCTAGCATTAGGAACAAATACAATTACTGATGGCTTAAATCCATTTCTAGTTGGTTTGCTAATTGTAGTCATCGGGATGGCATTAGGGGGGCCTACTGGTTATGCAATTAACCCTGCACGTGATTTAGGTCCACGTATTGCTCACTTTTTCTTACCAATACCAGGGAAACGTGACTCGGGGTGGTCATATGCATGGGTTCCAATTGTTGGTCCAATTATCGGTGGTACATTCGGTGCCCTATTTTTTCAACAAATTTTTGAGGGGAAAAATAGTATTGCATTTTGGTTGCTTGCTATTATCGTAGTTATTATTTTTATCAGTGCTCAAATGACAGTCAAAAATGTTAAAAGTGAAGCGTAATTAAAAAATTAGTAATTAAAAAAATATTTGGAGGTTTGTCCGATGTCAGAAAAAAAATATATTTTAGCTTTAGACCAAGGTACAACAAGCTCACGTGCTATTTTGTTTGATGAAAAAGGGAGCATTCTCCATAGTGCACAACAAGAATTCCAACAATATTTCCCACAATCTGGATGGGTTGAACATAACGCAGAAGAAATTTGGTCGTCCATTCTGTCTTGTATCGCTACAGCGCTTTCTGCAAAAAATATTGATTCAAATCAAATTGCTGGGATCGGTATTACAAACCAACGCGAAACAACAGTTGTTTGGGATAAAAATACAGGGAAGCCAATCTATAATGCGATTGTATGGCAATCACGCCAGACGAACGCTATTTGTGAAGAATTGAAAGCAAATGGTTACAATGATTTATTCCGTGATAAAACAGGTTTATTAATCGACGCATATTTCTCAGGCACAAAAGTAAAATGGATTTTAGACAATGTTGAAGGTGCTCGAGAAAAAGCAGAAGCAGGGGATTTACTATTCGGCACAATTGATACATGGTTAATATGGAAGTTGACTGGTGGTAAAGTACATGTAACGGATTATTCAAATGCTTCTCGTACATTAATGTATAACATTTATGATTTAAAATGGGATGAGGAATTATTAAATATTTTAGGCGTTCCTGCTTCTATGCTTCCAGAGGTTCGCCCTTCTTCAGAAGTATATGGTTATACAGAAGAAGCTCTATTCTTCGGCTCTGCTGTTCCGATTGCTGGTGCTGCGGGCGATCAACAAGCTGCTCTATTTGGTCAGGCTTGCTTTGAAGAAGGCATGGTCAAAAACACTTATGGTACAGGCTGCTTTATGTTGATGAACACTGGTGAAAAGGCAGTAAAATCAGAGAATGGCTTATTAACTACGCTAGCTTGGGGCTTAAATGGTAAGGTAACTTATGCTTTAGAAGGAAGTATTTTCGTAGCTGGGTCTGCTATTCAATGGTTACGTGATGGCTTACGAATGTTCCGCTCTGCTGCTGATTCTGAGCAATATGCTGAACGTGTGGAGTCGACGGATGGCGTTTATGTAGTTCCTGCATTCGTTGGTCTAGGAACACCTTATTGGGATTCTGATGTACGAGGTGCTGTTTTTGGTTTAACTCGTGGTACATCTAAAGAACATTTTGTACGTGCAACATTAGAATCATTAGCTTATCAAACAAAAGACGTACTTAGCGCAATGGAAGCAGATGCAAATATTCCATTAACAAAATTACGTGTAGATGGCGGCGCTGTTGCAAACAATTTCTTAATGCAATTCCAAGCAGACTTATTAAATGTTCCCGTTGATCGTCCGGTTATTAACGAAACAACTGCTTTAGGTGCTGCCTATTTAGCAGGTATAGCAGTTGGCTTCTGGAAATCAACAAATGAAATTAGTGAGTATTGGAATTTAGAGCAACAATTCACACCTGATATGGATGACTCACTTCGCGAAGAAATTTATGCAGGCTGGAAAAAAGCTGTGACAGCTGCTCAAGCGTTTAAATAATTAGATTAATAGGTTGGATTTAAAAAGATAGTTGTAGTGATAAGAAAAACCTTGATAGGCTAATTTGAAGCGAATCCCAGATTGTTAGACAAACAATTTAACTTTTGGGGTTACTTCATTTTCCAATCAAGGTTTTATTTGTTAATAAGAAATTATTCTATAACCACTTCGATAGTAACTTTAAGTCACTGTTTAGCGGACTTTTTTGAAACCTCCACTATTCGACCGTGCCCTTAGTGCCGAGTCGTATTTCTTCAATAGCAACGATCTTGAAGCATGTTTATTCCAAAAAAACATATAGTGTATATTGAGAATTATGAGTACTGGAATGAAAGGGGATTGCGTGGATAATTCTAAGTCGAATCAGCGCAAAAATTTAGATGAGAATGCAAAGGATCAGCAGCTGGAGCCATTTCGTGTCGATAATGATGGAAAAAAGATGACAACGAATCAGGGGCTGAAAGTTTCGAATGATGAGGATTCGTTGAAGGCTGGCATTCGTGGGCCAACTATTATGGAGGATTTTCATTTTCGAGAAAAAATAACACATTTTGACCATGAACGTATTCCAGAGCGTGTTGTACATGCAAGGGGCTTTGCGGCACATGGAGAATTTGAGTTGTATGAGTCGATGGGGGAATATACTAAAGCGAAATTTTTACAGGACCCTAGTAAGAAAACACCTGTATTTGTCAGATTTTCAACCGTAGTTGGAAGCTTAGGATCGATGGATACTGCACGTGATGTTCGTGGCTTTGCGACGAAGTTTTACACAGATGAAGGTAATTATGATTTAGTCGGCAATAATATACCTGTCTTTTTTATTCAAGATGCCATTAAGTTTCCTGATTTAATTCATGCAGTAAAACCGGAGCCTCACAATGAAATGCCACAAGCAGCCTCAGCGCACGATACGTTTTGGGATTTTGTGGCGAACAATCAGGAAATTGCGCATATGATTATGTGGCATATGTCTGATCGGGCAATACCTAGAAGTTTTCGAATGATGGAAGGCTTCGGTGTTCATGCTTTTCGTTTCGTCAATGATAAAGGAAAGTCGAGATTTGTGAAGTTTCATTGGAAGCCTGTGTTAGGTGTTCATTCACTCGTTTGGGATGAAGCGCAAATTATTGCTGGAAAAGATCCGGATTTTCAACGACGTGATTTATGGGAATCAATTGAGATTGGTGATTATCCAGAATATGAGCTTGGTATACAGATGCTTGAGCCAGAGGACGAATTTAAATTTGATTTTGATATATTGGATGCAACAAAGCTTTGGCCTGAGGAGATCGTGCCAGTTAAAAAGATTGGAAAAATGACCTTGAATCGCAATGTTGATAATGTTTTTGCTGAAACAGAGCAAGTCGCCTTTCATCCCGGAAATGTTGTGCCAGGCATAGATTTTACAAATGATCCACTTTTACAGGGCCGACTATTTTCTTATTTAGATACACAGCTAATACGTCTAGGTGGACCTAACTTTGCAGAAATACCCATTAACCGACCTGTTTGTCCAATTCATAACAATCAGCGCAATGGGTTTAGTCGACAAACTATTAATGTAGGAAGAGTAAGCTATCATAAAAATTCCTTGGCAAATAATACACCGTCAACATCTACTGCAAAAGAAGGTGGCTATGTCCACTATGAAGAAAAGGTTGAAGGACGGATTACACGAGCAAGAAGTAAATCCTTTGATAATCATTTTTCACAGGCAAGGCTATTTTGGAATAGCATGTCACCTCCTGAAAAACAGCATATTATAGATGCCTTTAGCTTTGAGGTAGGAAAGGTAAAAAGTAAGTCAGTTCGCCAACAGGTTGTCGATATGTTCGTCCGTGTGGATAAAGCAATGGCAACGACTGTGGCTGATAATATTGGTGTTAATCGTCCAAAAGGAGAGCAAATAAATGTCACTTTATCATCACCTGCACTAAGCCAAGCTAATACAATAAAAATGCCACAAACACTTAAGGTAGGTGTGCTAATAGGTGATGGGTTTGACGCAAATGAAGTTGGCGAAGTGCTGAAATATTTAACAAGACAAGGTGTACGATACAGTATTATTTCCGACAGATTAGGGGTTGTGACTAGCAGCGATGGCGTACAGTTAACAGCAAGTGACACATTTATTACTACTGATGCGGTACTATTTGATTCATTATATGTTGTAGGTGTAAAAGCAAACAACCAGGCAAAGTTTAATTCGCAAATTGTAAATTATATGAATGAAGCGTATAGACATTATAAACCGATAGGCATTTCCAAATCTGGAATTATATTTTTTAATATGTCTAACGTCAATGTAGGGCCAGGAATTGTGTTGGCAACTGGCGACGAAGGTTTCGCTAAAAAATTTGTAGCTGCCATTGCCCAGCAACGCTTTTGGGAGAGGAATATTTACTAACTTTACGTTGTTTCTACGAGGAACAGAATATTTGCTTGCCGAGGAATACCCGCGGAAGCGAAGCGAATACCCGCGGAAGAGGAGCGAATCATAGCTGTCAACTTTAGATTTAAAAACATCTATTTGATATTTTTTTAAGAGGAA
>NZ_JARVRU010000091.1:0-10876 GCF_030209535.1 Lysinibacillus sp. fls2-241-R2A-57 | reverse complement strand
AATTTTGTACATCCTTAAACGAGCGAAAATGTACATATTGGTGTTGACATTTATACATAAAAGAGGTTCCTTCATTACAACAAGAAAGACAACAAAATGCTAATACAGAAGAATTGGATGTTACTGTGAGTATCCCTCTAACACTCATATATCGACGTATCTTCACTTATTACGACTTATTTTTTTCCTGTGAGTCTTAAAAATTTTCAGGTAACAGGTGCTAACAATTATTTCCTTTAGAAAATAGTCATACAATTGCTTCTAACAGAATAGAAACCTATATAGAGAACATTTACGGAAAATAAAGTGGGGTGTGAAAGGATGCTTAAAGTAAATGATGCAAAAGAAATGGTACTCAGAATTGTGCAACATGACCCATTGTTTGTCGTTATACAAAATTCGCCGCCTCTAGAAGAAATACTTTATAATGACGACTATTTAGCGCATATTGAGGAATCAAATTATTATTCTACTTCAGATGTCGCTGGCTGGTTTGAAATAACTGATGCAAAGCTTCGTTATTACATTAAACCATTTGAACAGTATATTTTTGATTATGCTTCGATTAGCCCAAACACCAATATTCGTTTGAACCTTCCTGCCATTTTAAGACTTCGTATGTTATTACTGTTAAAGGATGAATACCGCGTCAAAGGTTTAAAACACATACTAGGTATTGATGACAATGGTCAGCTCATCAAGCATCAAATAATTGCAACAACTTTAGGTACTGATGATTTAACCAACAAAGTCGATGTTCTTGGCAACGTGCTACAGCAAATGATACAAACAGGACTCTTTAATATCTTTCCAAATGAAGATCATGGAGCATTGCAAGTAACCTTTAATCAAGATTTTCTTGCACAAAAGTTTCAATTGTTATCCTCCGAATCTACCCTTCAAGTTGAAAAAGTTCAAAAGGAAACAGCTGAACTTAAACAAGAAAACGAGAATCTACAAAGGCAAATTTCAGAGCTGCAAGAGGATAGCGTTAAGGATATTGTCCAAAAAATTCGTGAGCGTCATATTGAAAATGAAATTGTGTCGACATTGCGGACAGAAGCATTGCAGCAATTTTCTACGGAAAACAAGGTAGGATTCTTTACAAAAATTTTCCGCTCTTCTCAAATTGAAATGGAAAAAGAGCAATTTGTATTGAGTTTTATTTCGAAGCATTTAGAAGCACGTTTAGAAGTAGCATTGCATAATTACTATGGAAATTAAATTTCTGTTCTAAAGAAATCACCTAATTTTCTTCAAATCACCATTCTTTAAATACTTAAAAACATTTGACCTAGAGGACATTTGGTTCCAGTCAGAAGTTTTTCATGGGAAAATAATGAGCCTCCTCAGGGTAACATGATGTTGGTTACGAAGGCGTTGTCATAGGAAATGACGATTACTTTTAATCCTCCCTGAGGGGTTTCGATTGTCCTCCTTGCAACCGAATAACAATGTATTCGAAATTGTTTGCTTCATCTACAGGACTCTTCATCTCCTTCTGTATTTCTCCTTATTTGCGAAGAATAACGCGATTTTTTCCTTCCCTCTCCCCTATCTGTTATGACAAGGCACATCACCCTAAAATTCACTTGATAATTCCCTAATCCCTTTGAAAAAATATCCATCTCTTCGATTGACCACTTTGGTCAACTCGTATATAATCATGTTAAATATAAACTGAAAGGAGAAAAAAATTGTATCAAACATTCCTTAATTTAGAGGTTGAAAAACAACATAAAATTATCAACTCTGCACTCAAAGAATTTTCCATCCATAATTACGATACCGCTTCAACAAATAAGATCATTAAGGATGCCAAAATTTCAAAAGGTATTTTATATCACTATTTTGGTAGTAAAAAAAATTTATATCTATACTTATATGAATACGTTATAACAATTTTCATTGATGCAATCAATAGCCGCTTAGATTTAAAAGAACCTGACATATTTAAACGCTATGAACAAATCATGAAAATAAAATTGGAATTAATTAAGCAGTACCATACTTTTTTTGATTTCCTTAAAAAGACGTATATTGAAACAAGTTTAGAAGTAAGAAGTGAGCTCGATCAATATAATTTAACTTTACAAAATAGTTCCTATAACAGTGTGTTTGCAGGAATTGATTACGATTTGTTTCATAAAAATATAGATAGTAAAAAAGCGATCGATACCATTCGGTGGGTTACGGATGGAATAAGTGATCGATATGAAGAACGATTGAAGAGTAATGTAGATAACAGTGAAGCCTTTAACCAACTCTTAGAACAATGCATGGAGGAAGCAAACGATTATTTTCAATTTTTAAAGCAATTAGTATACAAAAACACAAAGAGGTGAATTGTATGACAATGATTGAAGTAAATAATTTAACTAAAAGGTTTGGGGATTTTTATAGTGTACAGAACGTAGACTTACAAATCGAAAAAGGTGAGGTATTCGGATTTTTAGGTCCCAATGGTGCAGGTAAATCTACAACAATCCGACACTTAATGGGCTTTTTACAGCCAACAGAAGGTCGTTGTTACATTAAAGGATTAGATTGTCGTCAATCTACGGCAGAAATCCAAAAATTTGTCGGTTATTTACCTGGCGAAATAGCGTTTATCGATAAAATGACGGGACAACAATTTATTAAATTTATTGCCCAAATGCGAGGGTTACATGATTTAACAAGAGCTAATGAACTTATACAATACTTTGAATTAAATGCCACAGGGCTTATAAAGAAAATGTCAAAAGGGATGAAGCAAAAAGTTGGCTTAGTTTGTACGTTTATGCATAATCCTGAGATCGTTATTTTAGATGAACCGACAAGCGGGTTAGACCCTCTTATGCAGACAAAATTTATTGAATTTATTTTAGCTGAAAAAGAAAAAGGGACGACGATATTTATGTCCTCTCATATGATTGAAGAAATTGAGAAAACCTGTGACCGTGTAGCCATTATTAATGCCGGAAAAATTGTTGCTACTGAAACAATTGCTGGCTTAAAAAAACAAAAATCCAAAAAGTTTTTAATAGAATTTCAAAGCAAACAAGAGTTATCTCGTTTCTTAGGAGAACAACTTAAAATTGAACAAATTGGGCCAACACAAGCAATTATAAAAGTTCAAGGTAATGTCCAAACATTGCTTCATACATTAGCCGACTATAAAATTAATGACATCGATATAATTTCTCAATCTCTCGAAGATATATTTATGCATTACTACGAAAGAGGAGGTACAGAATCATGAACTTTACTTTGCTAAAACATGAGGTACTAGCTACTGTTAAGCTTTTTAGTATCATACTCGCTGTATTAATGCTCTATATCATTAGTATTGTTTATATGTATAACCCTGAAATGAGCAATACCCTTAATAAGCTTACCGAAACAATGCCTGAATTGATGTCAGCATTCGGTATGACGAATATAGGTAATACGTTAATTGAATTTCTATCAACCTATTTGTATGGATTTTTATTGCTCATTCTGCCGTTAATTTTTATCATTATGTTAGCAAATAAACTAATTATGGGCTATATCGAAAATGGTTCAATGGCCTACCTGATTGCGACACCGAATACACGTTTTAAAATTGTTTTTACGCAAGCATTTTTTTTAGTTGCTAGTATCTTTATACTTCTCTCTATGACAACTTTGGTTGCAATCATATTTTCTGAGATTCTTTTTCCGAATAAATTGGATATAGCTGCTTTTTTGACATTAAATATCGGTCTTTTTTTCTTACACTTTGCTATTAGTGGCTACTGTTTTCTTATTTCGTGCAGTAGCAAGGATTTAAAAACTTCTTATGCGTATAGTACTGGTGTGCCCTTACTGTTTTACTTAATTCAGGCACTTGGCAATATGGGGGGCTCTTTAGAAAAGCTTCAGTACTTCACGATTTATTCGTTGTTTGACCCAGAAAAGTTAATGACTCAAGATAGCTCGTCCATTTGGATGCTTGGTGCATTATTTTTAATTGGCATGCTATGCTATATGCTGGCTATTCGTGTTTTTGTTAAAAGGGATTTGTATTTATAACCTAAAAAACTGCTTGCTTTCTCTGAGCAAGCAGTTTTTTAGATCTCTAGAAATATAGGAATACCTGCGAAACCTGTGTTAACATTCATGACTGCATAGACGTTAAATTACCAAGGAAACGCAATAAACGAAAATGAATGTTTGCCAATTCTTCCACACTTAATTCCTCATTTCCTCTGTCTAGCCACTCCTGAATAATCCCTAAAATTGCAGAAGCTAAAAAAGCCTGTAAATATTGTCGGAATTCTGGATCTTGCAATTCCTCTCCAATAACGGATAGTCTATCTAAAATTTGATTACTAAAGACTTCCTTCAACCTCTTGCTAAATCCGGGACTGCCCTGCTCCCCTAATATAACTCGAAAGGCTGTGGCATGCTCTTTAAAACATTTAATCACTTCGACAAATGGTGGATAAAACTGTCCTGTTTTTAACATTTGAAAGGCTTCTAGTGGTTGTACATTTTTAACATAGCTTTCTAGTTCACTTATTAGCTCTTGCTGCAAGTCCTCCATCACTTCAAACTTATCCTTATAATGTAAATAAAATGTTCCTCGATTGATGTTTGCAGTAGAAGCTAGATTTTTAACTGTTACTCGTTCAAAGCCTACCTCCTCTATTTGTATAATTAATGCATTTTTTATAGCCTGTTTTGTTTCAAAATTCATTATTTTATGGATAGACATATATAACCTCCGTTCTATTGACACTTTATACCAATTTGTTCATTGTAATTGCCTACATGCTAACTTAAAATTTTACTAGTATCAACACTGTGTTCAGTAAAGGAGAGAAAAATTAATGGAAGCTTTAGCAGTTTTCTTTTGTTTAGCAATTACCTTGCACAATATTGAAGAAGCAATTTGGCTACCTCAATGGTCAAAGCAAGGTTTAAAGTTTCAAAAAGCTGTGACACCAAATGAATTTCATTTCGCAATGTTAGTGATTACAGCTTTAGCATATTTATCGGCATTTTTCTTTATATTTTTCCCACAGTCTAATTTTGCGAAATGGCTTTTCGTTGGATTTTTAGGCGCGATGATTATCAATGCTGTTTTTCCGCATCTTTTAGCAACAATAATAATGAAAAAATATGCACCTGGACTTGTAACAGGATTGCTACTTAATATTCCAATTAACTGCTTCATTATTCAAAGGATGTTTGAGGCACATTTAATTGGATGGACAGAGCTATTATTTTCAACGATTATGGTAGGTCTAAGTTTGTTAGCGCTTATTCCATTTCTGTTTAAGTTAGGCAAGATGTTTACATTTAACTCGAAAACGTAATCAATGAACACTTTTTGTTATTCTGTTTATTGTAATTGCTTAATCACTGCCTTAAAATTTCAGGTATCAACACTATGTTCAGTAAAAGGAGAGATGGATAAATGGGAAACAACGCGATTTCGTTAAACTCTATTGAAAAAAAGTTTCATCATAAACAAGTAATTGCTCCGCTTTCCATAGAAATTCCAAAGGGACAGCTTATTGGTTTACTTGGTCCTTCTGGCTGCGGGAAAACAACGTTAATAAAAATGATTATGGGCATGATCAAGCCCGATAATGGTAGTATTCAAGTGTTAAATTATACAGTCCCTCATAAGCAATTATTGATGGATATCGGCTATATGGCTCAATCAGATGCACTGTATTTGGATTTAACCGGTGAGGAGAACCTTCATTTTTTTGCAAAGCTTTATCGATTATCGAAAAAAGAGCGTGCGGAACGTGTAAATTATGCTGCAAGTCTTGTTCATTTAACGGATGATTTAAATAGTAAGGTGATGAATTATTCTGGAGGTATGAAACGGAGATTATCCCTTGCAATTGCCCTTATCCAAAATCCAAAGTTGTTGATTTTAGATGAGCCAACTGTTGGTATTGATCCCGTATTGAAAAAGGAGATCTGGCAGGAGTTAATTCGTTTAAAAAACGATGAGCATAAAACCATTTTAGTAACGACACATGCAATGGATGAAGCAGAGCGCTGTGACCAGTTGGCTATGCTACGCAATGGCCGTATCATTGCACATGGAACACCACATGATTTGAAAGCTCATTATCAAGCAAAAGATTTTGATGAAGTGTTTTTAAAAGCTGGAGGTGAAGCACTATGAGAATCGGCGCAATTGTTACTAGAATTATTCAGCAAATGGTTCGCGATAAACGTACACTTGGCCTATTATTTTTTGCACCACTTCTTGTGCTTTCGTTAATGTATTTTGTTTTTAATAGTGATGAACATGAAATGACTTTAGTTGTTTCAAATGGTCCTGCACAGATAATTGAAAAACTTGAGGGTGCGGATTTCCATGTCATCGAAAACAATGATTTCACTAGTACCAGTTTAAAAGAAGAAAAATATGATGGCTGGTTAGCTTTCAATCAAACTCAATTGACGCTCACATTATTAAATGATGATCCGTCTACCGCCAAGGCTTTAAAGATGAAGCTTTCTCAGGTTTTGCAGCCAGAGCAATCTTCACAGATGAAGTTGATGACTGAATATGTATATGGCGATGAAAATACCGCTATTTTTGATATTTTTAGCCCGATGCTTATAGGCTTCTTTGTTTTCTTCTTCGTCTTTTTAATCACAGGTATAGCCTTGTTAAAAGAACGAACTTCAGGCACATTGGAACGTTTACTAGCTACGCCAATTAAACGTTCTGAAATTGTTGCCGGCTATATGATCGGTTATGGATTGTTTGCTTTTCTTCAAACGACTATTATTGTTCTATTCGGGATTTATGTGCTGGATATCGTGCACGTTGGCTCCATCTGGCTCGTTCTACTAATCAATATTGTCGTTGCACTTGTTTCATTATCTTTAGGAGCTCTCTTATCAAGCTTTGCTGCTTCAGAGTTTCAAATGATGCAATTTATACCGCTTGTCATTGTACCGCAAATTTTCTTTTCAGGTATTTTCCCGCTCGATAATATGGCAGAGTGGCTACAAAATGTAGGTCGAATCATGCCACTATATTATGCAGCTGACGCGTTGAATGGGGTCATGTATAAAGGATATTCCTTTAGTGACATTTTGCCGGACTTAGCAATTCTCGCTTCCTTCGCTCTTGTGTTTATTACATTAAATATTGTAAGTCTAAAAAAATATCGATCATTATAACTAAAAGGGTTCTGCTCAAAATTGGGTAGAACCTTTTTAGTATAATAATACGAAACTTCAACATAAAATTTTATCTGTGCGAAAGCGAAGCGTCAGCAACAAATGTTTTATCTGTGCGAAAGCGAAGCGACAGCAACAACGAAGCAGAGGAAGCGGCTCGACGCTCGCCCACTGGAAAGCGAGTAGCCTGGAACGGAAATCCCCCACGGCACGCTGGTAGGACACAAACACACAAAAATAGAAAATTACCCCAACTTTCTATTAGCAAAAGAACTAATATTCATCTATACTAATTTACAGTTACTGGTCTTGGTCATTGTACATCGTAAATAAGCATTACTAGAAATGAAAATGACTTACAATAAAAAGCCTAAAAATAAAGGTGTGTAAAGATGAATACGATTATGGAAATACAAAACATCTCTAAACAGTATAGAGGTAAGAAAATTTTAGAGAATGCTACATTTGCTATTTGCGCTAATCAAATTATAGCTCTTGTAGGAAAGAATGGGTCAGGTAAGAGTACCCTTCTAAAGATCATTGCAGAATTAGTCGATGCTGACAGTGGTTCCATTGTGAAACATCGACAGTCTTTAAAAATTGGATATGTGCCAGAAGTGACGCCTTCACATATTTTGTTTACACCTGAAGAATATCTTTATCATATGGGCAGTATTCGAGGTATGGCAAAAAAACAACTACAGCAAAGAATAAATGACTTACTGGAATTATTTCATTTAAAGGATGCGCGGAATATTCGGATTGATAATTTTTCCAAAGGTATGAAGCAAAAAGTTATGATTATGCAGGCAATGCTTGAAGATACAGATCTGCTAATATTAGATGAACCATTGTCAGGACTCGATCCTAAAGCACAAAGCGATTTAGAAGAAACCCTTTCTATTTTAAAGAACAAAGGGTTAAGTATCGTTTTAACATGTCATGAAACAAAATTACTTCAACATCTTGTTGATACCGTTCTTGTTATCCAACATAACAAAGTCATTCAAACTGATTCATTACATAAGGGTAATACATCTAAAAATAAATTAATTTTTGAGATTTCAAGCGAGGAATTATTGGATAACATACTACCTATGCTTGAAATTCAACAACAAAGTCTTTTAAACAATGGTTGTTATGAGATAATCACCGTTATTAAGGCAGAGGAAACAGACCGGGTATTATTAGAGCTACTACATAAAAAAGCCTCTATTAAACAATTAATCCCGATAAATGAAAAGGAGGAACAATTCTATACCCATTTTTAATGAGGAAGAATAGACGCCGACATGACTAGTTTATTACGTTATCAATTTATCAATTATTTAAGAACCTATAAATATGTTCCACCCTTTTCAATTTTCATTTTATGTCTTGTTATAAACTATACTTTTGTCCCAAATCCAATATTAGATAGCTATTCGTTTACAGCCATCATTCTCTTTTTTCTAATGGGATGGTTTACAATCACACTATTTCACGCGGAAGATGAAGAGCAAAAAGTAATTACCACACTTCATGCAAAAAGTCGAACACAGTATAAGTTAGGAATTTTTATGATTTGTGGACTGATTGGATTCAGTCTGAGCTGTGTATCAGTGATTTACCCTACTCTAATTGGTGCCTTTGGAGAAGAGCCAAGATTTATACATCAATTATTAGGATTCCTCTCTCATTTTAGTTTATCTGTACTAGCCATTGCACTTTCAGCAATTTTTACAAGAGAGCTCGTCAAAAACAAGCAAAATACTTGGTGGGGTGTACTTAGTATCTTAATTGTTTCTGTCGTTATCGCTACCTTAAAAGAGTCGATTCTTCAGATAAAGGGACTGATTTGGCTGCTTCCACCTGTCCACCTGTCATTGGAAATGATGAGTTCTGAAGATTCTATAAAAACAATACCGAACATCTTTTATTGGCGATTTGCTTGGATATTTATCTATGCAGGCTTAGTCATGACGTTGTTCTTCCTCCTATCGAATCGAAAAAGAAGATAAATTCCTAATGAAGAAGAATTCTATGGTTAAAAAACCAAGGTGCTAATTATAGAAGATGAAAGTGATATTGGTCATATCATTAAGGACTACTAAGCGTCAATCATTTCGATCCTCATATCATTAAAACGGTTATGAGGCAATCCTTTATAATGGCCCTATTTATGGAGACTTATTTATTTTATTAAAATATCTTTGCTCCAAAAATACCTTAAATTAAAGGATAATTCCAAAAAATTAAGAATATAAGTAATAAAAGTTAGAAAAAATTGGAGGGAGAAGACATGATTCATGACGTAGAGGAATATGTAAAATATTTAGATGGTGTTCATAAACGAACGATGCAATATATGAGGGCAATACCTGATGAACTTTTAGATTGGAGGCCCTCCGAAGATAAATTTTCTATAGGTGATTTATTGCGGCATATCGCATCATCTCGTTTAATGTTTCTTGGTATATTTGAATATGGCTCGTGGACTTACGCAGGACACGATACTAGTAAGGGTGCTTCTCTTGAGGATATTTCAAATTATTTAGAGTCATGTCAAATTGCATTAACAGAGGGTCTTTTAAAAATCGGTAACGATGTGTTGTCAAAAAAGGTTTTAACCCTTCATGGTCACGAAGTCAGTGCTTGGAGAATACTTATGTCAATTCCCGAACACGAAATCCATCACCGCGGACAAATCTCTGCATATTTACAAATGAACCAGATTGAGCCACCTCAAATTTTCGGTTTAAAGATTGAGCAAGTTAAAATATTATAATTTTACGAAAGAGCTTTGGAACCATCAATTTATCCAAAGCTTATTTTTGTCTTTACGCCCCGGCCGGGCTGCGTTAAATGATGATGACACTATATAATAGGAGTATTTCAAACTAGATTGGTTATGATGACATGGAAACTGTTCATATTCCTAACGATGCTGAACAAATTATTAGTACCTCTAGTAAAGGCAATCAATCGAAATGGCGTATCGGCAACACGTGGGTCAAACAAAATGCACGAGGTTATGAGGGGCAAGCAGAAGTATTAGCTTCCCTCATACTTGAATGCTCAACTCTTAATCGCTCTAAATATGTCGTCTATCAGCCATGTATCATTGAGTTGGCTGACGGTGAACAATTTGAAGGTTGCTATTCACTCGACTTTCGTGGTACAAAACAGGAAGGGACACTTGAGCCTTGTTTGAAGCAAATTTCAGCTCTACTGACCCTATCACAAATAATAAAACACTTTCTACTAAAGAAAAATTCGAGCAATTAATAACGCAGGTTGAACAGTATACAGGACTCGGTGTACATCATCAGACTGCACAGCTATTCGCTTTTGATGCCCTTATTCTAAATGAAGATCGGCATACAAATAACATTTTATTTTTATACGATCCAAAAGAAAAAACGTGGGAGCTAGCGCCTATTTTCGATAACGGGCTTAGCCTATTATCTGATGAAAAAAACTATCCACCTGGCAAACCTTTATCGATTTTAAAGAAAAGAGTGAAGGCAAAACCACTGAATTCATCTTTCACAAAACAACTTGCTCTTTATGAAGGACCACCCTTTATTGATAAGGAGAAATTAGTAGCGACAATCGAACAATCACCTTACGATTTTGGACGCGCTAAGGACGTATTACTTTCACAGTTGCCTGACTACTCCCACAGCTAAAGCAGCGGGGTTCTTATATACTTAAGAGAAGCGTT